>JAFDGZ010000030.1 GCA_019309045.1 Deltaproteobacteria bacterium
GTCTGGGCCAAAAGAGTCTTTCCCGAGCCGGTGGGACCGATCATGACGATATTGCTCTTCTGGATCTCCACATCTTCCACTTCCAGCCGGGTTTCAATTCTCTTGTAATGATTGTACACAGCAACTGATAATATCTTTTTCGCCCTCTCCTGGCCTATGACGTAATCGTCGATGGCCGCTTTTATATCAGCCGGCTTGGGTACTCTGTGAATTCTGTCGGCTTCCTCTTTTTCAAATTCTTCTGCAATGATATCATTGCAGAGCTCGATGCACTCATCGCAGATGTATACAGTGGGGCCGGCAATGAGTTTTTTCACCTCATCCTGGCTCTTACCACAGAAAGAGCAGACCAAATCTCCACCCCGGTCGTCTTTCTTTCTGGTCATCAATATCCTCCTTGGCCAATCGGCGAACCAGCAAAACTTTCTCTCCTGGGTCAGTCAAACCTGCAAAATCATTATACCGCAAGCCCTCACCTGATTCAATGTCAACTGGCTCAGACTTTGTTCTTCTTCTCCGACTGCTCTGTAAGGTCTGTACGGATTTCCCGCTTGGTGATTACTCGATCTACAATACCGTATTCCTTGGCCTGCTCGCCCGTCATAAAGAAATCGCGGTCCGTGTCCTTCTCGATTTTTTCGATGGGTTGTCCTGTGTGCTTCGCCATGATTTCGTTCAGTTCTGCGCGCATCCGCAGTATTTCTTTGGCCTGAATTTCCACATCCGTAGCCTGCCCCTGAAATCCTCCTAGAGGCTGGTGAATAAGAATCCGGGAATGGGGCAGAGCAAATCGCTTCCCTTTCGCACCAGCTGCCAACAGCAGTGCTCCCATGCTGGCCGCCTGTCCCAGCGACAGAGTAGCCACATCAGGTTTGATATATTGCATGGTGTCATAAATTGCCAGACCGGAAGTCACCAGACCGCCCGGAGAATTGATGTAAAAGTTGATATCCTTGTCAGGGTCATCCGATTCCAGAAAAAGCATCTGGGCGATGATGAGGTTTGCCACGTCATCATTCACGGCTGTCCCCAGGAAAATAATGCGGTCTTTCAAGAGCCTGGAGTATATGTCATATGCTCTTTCTCCCCGGCTGCTTTGCTCCACAACAATTGGTATAAGCGTCATGAACTGCCCTCTCTTCAAGCCACGACTTTATCCTGGAGCAACTGGTAGCGCAAGGCTTCCATCAGTCTGTTGGTCTCGTAAAAGTCTTTCACCTTTTCAAACGACTGTTTGCTTGCCGCTGCTTTCTGCTGCAGACTCTGTTCCACTTCTTCGTCTGTCAGTTCAATGCCTTCTTGAACTGCAATTTTCTCGAGAATTATTGTCGTCCGAACTTTCCTCTCAGCAACATCGCGATTTCTTTTCTTGAACTCCTCATCTGTTATGCCTGCTTGCTCCATAGTGACATTTTGTTGGGCAAGGCGAAACCGGAAGGTATCGAGCATCTGCTGCAATTCTTGTTCCACCATGCCCTCAGGCACCTCGAAAGGATTGGCGGCCAGCAGTTTATCCAGAAGCTGCCTGCGATTGTCCTCTGCAATGCGCTCCCGGTGCTCCTCTTCCAGCTGTTTGGCAACCGCGGTGCGCAGTTCTTCGAGGTTTTGAAATTCACCAAGATCGCGGGCAAAATCATCATCGAGCTCAGGCAAAACTCTCTCTCTCACATCTTTGATCTCAACCTCGAAGGTTACACTCCTGCCAGCAATCTCTTTGTTGCCATAGTCGGCAGGAAAAGAAGCTGTAATCTCCCGAAAATCGCCTGCTCGGCTTCCAACCAACCGCTCCTCAAACTCTGCGTTGAACTTGCCCGCCCCTACCTCCAGCTGAAAACCCTTTACCTCACCACCGCGAATCAAGTGGCCATCGGAGTAGGCCTTGAAATCCAGGGTTACATAGTCGCCTTGCTGCACGGGCCGTGGCGGCTCGGGGCTTCGAAGGTAACCACTATTCTGGCGTCGGCGTTCTAATTCAGCCTCAATTTCCTCCTCAGTTACCTGCAGCCGTTCGCTGCGAATCTCCAGGCCATGGTAGTCTGCCATGGCAATATCGGGCTTCACTTCCACCAATACTGAGTAGCGAAACGGCTCTCCCTCCTTGAGTTCTTTTCTATCCAGCTGCGGCTGAGAAGCCAGTTCTATAGCACTTTCTTCGAGGGCCTCTTTTAAACTATTGTTGATCAGCTCCAGGCCAACTTCGCTGTGAACCTGGTCTGCATAATATCTTTTCAAGATATTCAGAGGCACCTTTCCGGGCCGAAAGCCTTTCATCTTGACGCTCCTGTTCAACTTGCGGTAGGCCTTGCGCAGCTCTCGTGAAACGTCTTCCTCCGGGAGTTCAACGTGAACCCTGCGCTTTACTGAGCTAATTTCTTCAACCGATACTTTCATGATCACTTTTTCAACCCGGTAAATTAGTATGTCTCTTCCATGTCTCTGCCCAGTCAACTACCAATACTGGCTCTTTTTCACTGAATAGAAGGCAGCTCTCGGCACCGAGAGGACAATATAATCACAGGAGCCATTCTGTGGCAACCCCAAGAAGGAAACTTATTATCCCATTTTCTCTTTACTCTATCAACTTGGCCGTAGACAAATTTTTTTGGAGGGCGGTGGCTCAAACCCAAAGGAACAAGTTTGGCTCCACTCCGACCAGATGGGGACCGTCATTCTATGCATTCTAGAGATTACGAATATGGAGAGATAATTATCTTTTTGCCAGGCAACCTCAGTAAGAATCAACCATAGTCTGTCACCCTGAAGCCCCTTGGCCAAGCTTATTTTTGGCATCTAGCAAAGTATAATGTCAGCAAAATTTTTCTGGGCTCTGGTTTATATCCTCCTTTGCATCACTTGGCAAATAATGAGCAATTGTGCCCCACTAGTGGGGGAGGCATCTGAATAAAGCCAAACATATTGCGACGGCTATCGGACAGCTTTATCATAAATTATATCCACATACATGAAAAAGCAACAGATTCCTTTTGACAATACTCGTTTGCCATTGTATTGTGCCTGTCACATAAGTTCTGGTTCTCGGGGGAATGTAAGGTTTCTAGTCGAACCCTTCGACTGAAGGTCTCAGGGCAGGACCAGTCTTCTGCATGGAGCTCAGCAGAGTTCTGCACCTCAAGGTGAACTACCTGGAGGACTGTCTAGCTAGAGGCCCGTGGCTACCTAGAGAGCATCGTTCCAGCTGCTCAAGAAGTGGGAATACACCTGTTTCAAACTCAAATGAATCATGCCAGCATATTCGAGGGACAATTGTGGAAAAAATCCTATAGTTTGGCCACGATTTGTGGTATTTTCGCAACAAAAAGCGACAGACAGGGCTCTATGAGGTCGCTGCTATTAGGCAAAATTGAGGAGGTGGAAGAGAAAGCCATTGGGATTTGAGCATTATTTCCATCGGTTATGCCGCCCCGCCAAAGTAGCCTGGAGGGAAAAAACTTCATGTAGAAATCAGGCACGTATATTGCTCTACCCGTGGAAAACTGGAGGACTTGATGCACCTACACCAGCGAACTGTGAACGGTGAAATTTGCTGTACAGGAATCGGACTTCACTCTGGCAAGAAGATCACCCTGTCCATTAAGCCGCTTCCTCCCAACAGCGGTATTCGATTCTACAGGAAGGACCAACCCAACTGCCCCTATATACCGGCCCGGCTGGAGAACGTAGTAGACACCAGATTGGCAACTACCATTGGGGAGAACGGCTACATTGTCTCCACTGTGGAACATCTGCTCTCCGCCTTTGCTGGCATGGGGATTGACAACGCCCTGGTAGAACTGAACGGCCCGGAGGTGCCAATTATGGATGGTAGCGCCGGGCCGTTCATCTATCTTCTTCGAAACGTGGGAGTGAGGAAACAGGAGGAGATCAAGAAATTTCTGGTCATCCGTAAGCCCCTCACACTCAGAAGAGGAGACAAGAGTATAAGTGTATATCCCTCGCGAGAGTTGAAGATCACCTACAGGGTCCATTTCAATCATCCCCTCGTCTCACATCAGAGCTTTGTCCTCTGTTTTTCTGGTCCCACATATATTAAAGAAATCAGCAGGGCTCGGACGTTCGGTTTTCTTAAAGATGTAGAAACGTTGAAAAACAATGGCTTCGCCCGCGGCGGCTCCCTGGACAATGCCATTGTCCTTGATAATTACCGGGTTCTAAACACGGATGGCCTCAGATATGAAGATGAGTTCGTACGCCACAAGATCCTGGATTTGATGGGTGATCTCTATCTTTTTGGCATGCCCATCATCGGACATTTTGTAGCGGACAAATCTGGCCACACCCTCAATCACGCTCTTTTAAAAAGACTGCACAACCACAGGGCCTGCTGGACCGTTGTCAAATTCACGGACCAGTATGCCTGCACCTTGTCTCAGATAAAAGTCCCCAAGTTTCCACTACCACATGCTGTGCCGGCCTGATGCCGGTTTCTGTGTGACCTTGGTAAAGTTATTTCCAGAAGGCCAATCATCTCCATCCAACAATCCTTGTCCGGCAGTGCGATGAGTCGTCGCGCCTTGCCATACTTGCTTGCCAGATTTTGAAATGGAAATGGCAGTGTCAAAGGCAGGGCAACAGCTTGTGCGCTGGGCCGGAAATTCTACACCTTTGAACCTGAGGCGCAGCAGTGCATTGATTTTTTTGAATTTCCCTGTGCCGCCCTGGTCGCAAGGAGCTTGTTGAAGTCATAGTCGCTGATTACCATCGGCAAATTCACCGACGCCAGCTGCAGTCTGCCTCTGGCGTCATTTGGCAAAGATGCAAGCCAGCTAACTATCATCTTGAAAACTTGACATTTCTCCGCTAACATTCCAGGTTGATTATGTTCAAGCAAGCGGAAGTCAGAGATAAAATAGGTCTTCAGATGAAAACGTGAGCAAGAGTTTGAATGGTAGAGGAAAAGAAAACTGGGATTGCCAGCAGATTAATTTCTTGTGGCAAATGTAATAACGGTGACTAGCTCTATGTGCAGGCACAGGCGCACTCGAACTCTTATAGCTCTGGTGCTGATTACCTCGCTCCTGTTCTCTTATACCTCTACCCTGGCGGCTGCCGAGGCAACTTTGTCCGAATTCATAGTCACCAATACTCGAGATCACTTGCTGATCTATTTTAGAATCAACGGTTGCTTCACTCCCGAGATGGATGAGGCCATTCTCAATGGCATCCCCACTACTTTCACTATACTGATACGGCTCTATAGGACGAGGTCCTTCTGGTTCGACGAGACGATTACCTCACTTGGCATCGAGCACACAATTAAGTATGATGCGCTCAGAAATGAATTCAGGGTCACGCGTTCAGAAGCCAATGACGGTGACACCGTGTTCAAGAATTTCGCTGCTGCTAAAAAGGCTATGGCAGAAATAAAGAATATACCGGTCGCTTCTTTGAGCAGCCTGCGAAAACACATGAAATATCAATTGCGAGTGAAAGCAGAACTGGAAAAGGTACGCTTGCCGTTGTTTCTCCATTATGTCTTCTTTTTTGTATCTCTTTGGAACTTCGAGACTGACTGGTATACAATAGATTTTACTTATTGATTCAGAACTCGGTTTACTGCGGCAACACCTCTTGTGAGTTGGATTGTCTATGCTAAAGTACAAACTTGAGCTGAAGACCTTTGTCAACATCAGTCTCAGCAGTCGATAGCAACGACTTTCGAGGTCTTGCCGGAAATGGCAGTCCATGCCAGTGCCCCGAGACAGAGGCCGCTTCATGATATTTAGCCGAGAAAAAGATCCCAGCAAGGAAACCAGACGGCGGAAACGCGAAGGGTTGATTATCCTGGCAACCATACCGGTTATCTTTTTCCTGACCTACCTGGAAAGTCATCTTTTTCAATTCGGCAGCAAGCTCCCCCTGGGCAGCAATATTCTCATCTTCGCCCTGATGAACGTCAATGTGATTCTGCTGTTGCTTCTTCTTTACCTGGTGACTCGCAATGTGGTGAAACTGATCTTCGAGAGGAAAAGAAACATCTTCGGTCACCGGGTGCGCACCAAGCTGGTAATCGCCTTCGTGGCCCTTTCTATTGTGCCAACCGTTATCCTGTTTGGCCTGGCCAGTCAATTCATCTCCACCAGCATGGAATACTGGTACAACATCCAGGTTGAGCAATCACTGAAAAAATCCCTCGAGGTCAGTAAACGGGTATATGACGATGCCATCAAGCACGGCTTCACTGCAGGGAAGCTGGTGGCTGACCAACTGGGCAGGAGGGATCACCTGTTTGCCGCAGGTGGCAAACAACTGTCCAGACTGCTCGAACAATTTCGTCCGGGACAACAGCTAGATTGTCTTGCTGTCTACAGTACGCCATCCGCAAGGGTTCAGGCTGCTGCTCTTCCTGATACTACTAGCTTCTTCACTGCAAATCAGTCGTTGCAAACCGCTATCAAAGGTGTATTCAAGACTGGTGAACCTGTCAGTCAGGTCATCTCCAGATCTCAAGGTGATCTGGTCTGTACCTTGACACCGGTATTCCAACAGGCCCAGAAAAACAAGATCATTGCCCTGGTGCTCACCGGCAGATTACTGCCCCGTGATCTGGTCGACACTATGGCAGAAATCTCCAGAGGCTTTGAAAATTATCAGCAAATGAAAATGCTGAAAAATCCAATCAAATTCAGTCACCTTGTGATGCTCTCCCTGGTCACATTGCTTATTTTGTTTTCCGCTTCCTGGTTTGGCTTTTATCTGGCCAAGAGTATTACCGTGCCTATTCAGCGCCTGGCCGAAGGTACTCGACGTATAGCTGGTGGTGACCTCAATGTGCACATTGACCAGGACACAGATGATGAAATTGGCTTATTAGTTAATTCTTTCAACAGGATGGCCCTCGATCTCCAGGCGAGTCAGCGAGCTTTGCAAGCAAGCAACCTGGAACTCAAGAGGAGCAGCGAGGAAATTGAGCGGCGGCGGCGTTACATGGAAATAGTCCTGCGCAATGTTGCTGCTGGTGTAGTTTCCGTAAATCCTGACGGCCGCATTCAAACTGTGAACGAGTCTGCCGAATCAATGTTCGGCCTGAAAGCTGCGGATGTGCATAATCGACATTACTCACAAATCCTGCAAGGCGAGCAGCTCGATATCGTCAGGCAATTCATTGAGATGTACAAGGTCAGCAAACAAAAAACCCTCCAACTCCAAGTCCGCTCAGTCATTGGCGGCAGGTTGAGGACCCTGCTTGTTACTACCTCTATTCTCCATGATGAAGAAGGCCAGTATCTGGGGGTCGTTGTGGTGTTCGACGATCTCACCGAACTGGAGAAGGCACAGAGAATGGCGGCCTGGCGTGAAGTAGCTCGCCGAATTGCCCATGAGATCAAGAATCCCCTCACCCCCATTCAGCTCTCAGCTCAGAGACTTAGAAGAAAATACCTGCACCGCTTTGCTGAGGACGGCAAAGTATTCGATGAGTGTACTCGAACAATAATCAACCAGGTTGATGAGTTGAAGCTTCTCGTCAATGAATTCTCCAGCTTTGCTCGCATGCCCACAGCTAATCCGGCTCCTACAGACCTGGTGGACATTGTCCGGGAAAGCCTGTCGCTGTATCGTGAAAGTCACCCTGCTACCCATTTTCATTTTGATTTGCTAACAGCCATTCCCACCATGGAGTTAGACCAGGAACAGATGAAGAGAGTAATGTTGAATTTGCTGGACAATGCCGTGGCTGTTGTGGGTGTAGGCGGTGAAATACGGGTCACTCTTTCCTACGATGACATTCTCAGGGTAGCCCGCCTTGAAGTGGCTGACAACGGTCCCGGCATCAGCGCCGAGGACAAAATAAGAATGTTCGAGCCCTACTTCTCCACCAAGGAGAAAGGTACGGGGCTGGGCCTTGCCATTGTCAGCAACATCATCGCAGAACATCATGGCTTCATTCGTGTGCGAGACAACCACCCACACGGCACTATCATCGTGGTAGAATTGCCTGGTGCCGAAAAAAGGGTTGCAGAGCATCTGGCAGAGCTCGCCTGAGATGAATTTGGCCCCGGGAGAAAAGGGATATGCGCAAGACCATCATGATAGTTGATGACGAGCCGAGTATCCGCAGTTCGCTGGCAGGTGTTCTCGAGGACGAGGGCTATAGGGTGGTTGCTTCCAGCAATGGAGCAGAAGCCCTCAAGAGCATAGAGGAACAGATGCCGGATCTGGTCCTTCTGGATATCTGGATGCCTGGAATGGATGGCATTGAAACTCTGAAAAAGATCCGCTCTTATTATCCTGGCCTACAGGTGGTCATGATTTCAGGGCACGGTACTATAGAGACCGCTGTGACTGCAACCAAGCTCGGGGCATTTGACTTTATTGAAAAACCGCTGTCGCTTGAGAAGACGCTGCTTTCCATTCAGAACGCCCTCAATTTCAGACAGCTGAAAGACGACAATATCATTCTTCGTCAGAAAGCAGAACGGGATTACAAGATCACAGGCTCCAGTCCTGCTATTCGACAACTGCGGGAGACCATCGAACGAGTGGCACCCACACAGGCAACCGTTCTAATCACGGGCGAGAATGGAACCGGCAAGGAACTGGTAGCCAGAGCAATCCACCGACTCAGCCCTCGAAGCAATCGTCCGCTGGTAGAGGTGAACTGCGCCGCAATTCCTGAGGAGCTTATTGAAAGTGAACTATTCGGACACGAAAAAGGAGCTTTTACTGGAGCCAACGAACGCCGACGTGGCCGCTTTGACCTCGCCAACAATGGCACTCTTCTTCTTGACGAAATTGGTGACATGAGTTTGAAAACTCAGGCAAAAATATTGAGAATTCTCCAGGAGCAACACTTTGAGAGAGTAGGAGGAACCAAAACCATCCAGGTCGACGTACGTATTATTGCGGCAACCAACAAAAATCTGGAGCAACGGATCAAAGAGGGTAGATTTCGGCAAGACCTTTATTATCGCTTGAATGTCATCCCGATTCACGTGCCGCCGCTGAGAGAAAGGAGTGAAGATATTCCTCTGCTGGTAGAGGACTTTATCCAGGAGTTTACCAGGGAGGGGGGGCTGAAAGAGAAACACTTTTCCGAAGCGGCCATCGAGGTAATGAAAAGGCAGCAATGGCCGGGCAATGTGAGAGAGCTAAAAAACTTCGTGGAACGGTTGGTCATCCTTGTGCCGGACGACATAATAGACACACCTCATCTGCCTGAAAGTTTCCTGCAAGGTTGTCCAACGCCACAAACGGCCACGGCCCTGGATCAGCCAACTTTCAGACAGGCGAAGGCGGAATTCGAAAAAGAATACCTTCGAAAAAAACTCGAGGAACACAACTGGAATATCTCTCAAACAGCAGAATCAATAGGGCTGGAGCGAAGCCATCTGCACCGCAAGATCAAAGCATATGGGGTTCAGCCGATCATAGGGAGGAAACAGTCTGCAAGCCGTTCACCCTTCTGACACACCGCACCTGTCTCTCGGGCGGCTGTTCCAGATAGCCGTCGCTGTCTAGCAGACGGCGCAGGCATCAGTTGCCAACCTGCTAGGCTGCTGCTCATGCTGCCTGCTACACAGTAAAGAATTATCAGGCGATCAATAACCAACTTCTCCCTGATAGTCGGCATAGCTGAGCTCCTTCTTGAGCCAATCGATATCCGACTTCAGAGTAGCATTCTCTTCTTCTAGAGCCACAATCCTGCTTACGAGCCAATTTATGTCCTCCCGGCACGACTCCGGCACAGCCTGCAACAAACGCTCCTTGATTTCGGTAAGTTTATCGCTTTCCACCTGTCTACCTCCGCTGCCTTCGACCTTTATGCCCCCAGCAGCAAATGAGCAATTATCAAGGCCTTCTTTCGGCTAGTAGAGCTTCTTTTCCTCTTCGATAACATCAATTATCTCATACATTATTCTTGGCAATTTCATCATTACTCTATCCCACGACACAGTCTGAGGCGTCTCATAGAGGTAATTCCCAATTTTCATGCCTGCCTGGCTGATGGCCTGTCCGAGTCCTTTTTCCAGAAAAGGCCTGAACTCCTCATGAGCTGTGACAAAACTCAAAAACCTGTCAGTGAGACGATAAGGCGAGATTAACAGATCTCCTGCGTTGAGTATGGCATCTTTGAATACTGTCCGTACAATAGATTCCTCCATATTACGGTCGTAGGTAAGACCTGAAAAAGCTGCGTTGTCGGCGTACATCTTGATGAGGTTGTCGGCCACATCCAGGTAGGTTAGAGTGAGATCTCGAATAAAGTAGTCAGAAATCTCCAGTCCTTCCCCTATCACCAAAGCATTCAACAAAGTGGTAACAATATCCACTCCCATCTTGTGCAGTCCCTGGCTGCGATCAGCTTCAGACACTGGCTGGTGTTTATGGTCGAAGGGCCCTTCACAAATCTCCACCTGTGCTATGGTGCTCGCCTTGCGATACACTTCAATGAGAGTAAAAATCTCGACTCCCCAGTTGGTGGCAAAATGCATCCGCCGCAGCAGGCTGTTGTCGAAGACAACCTCGCCAGAAAGCTGGTAGTGAAAATTGAGAAGGAAATCCACTATTCTCAAAACCTTCACCTCCTGGGTGTCTGTGAATTTCCTCTTCAAAGCTATCAGCAGCGGATCGAGGAGCAGTCTTTTTGCTCTGCCATAGAGGGTGTTTCCCTTCAGACGAGCATAGAATGCTTTGGAAAACTGGTAATTGAGGGCCACGGCGGGATAGAAGAGCCTGTCCAGTTGACGGCGATGAAACGTCCTGATATCCGCATCTATGACGCCAATGCATTGTGCACCGAGGGCAAGGGCAATGCCAAAAGAAAGAAACATGTTTCTGCCTTTGCCCATTTGATTAACTCCAAAACCTGCTTCGGAAAGCCTTGCGTAAATGCCAGAAAAGCCTGGGCCGTTGTTGTGCTGAATGAGGAAGTTTCTGAGTCCACAGGATCTGAGAATTTCGCCGAGCTGTTTGGCCTCAGCGTCACTGGCATTGTCGAGTCCAAAAATTATGGAAGAAAGGTATTTTACTTCTTTAAGGTGCTTGATTATGTTGTCAAACACGGGGCGATTTTCTTCATCTGTAAACTCACTGGCGAGCATTGGCACCACCAACACAGCTTTTTTCCATTTAGAATGAAAACGGAGCTGTGCTTTCATATCACGGGGGTTCTGTCTTCTCAGCAGGTGAAAGCTGGTAATCTTCGTATGTTTCTGGGCAAATAAGGACATTTTCTTCTCTTTTCTTTTTCTGGAGTTCCAGTGATTGAAGACAACTATATCTTTACCTTACTAAATTCCCCATGCTTGCACAACCTCTCAGGCATGCCTGGCCTTTCTCTCTTTTTCATTGTCAACCACGTACATGGCCGCCCTTTCATCCAATCGTCGATGCGCAACGGCTGGCAAGCCCGTATCAGTTGCTGGCTCATGTGAACCGGCTTATGCGGTTATCGCTTGATGGCAGCACGCTAATCGGCAACTGTAAAGCAAAAGGAATGCGGCGATAGGGGTGTCAGATAAGGTTTTTTCTCTCTGGCGTTACATTGACCTGGAGACGTGGCCGCAGGACGAAACGGGCCTCGTAACCCTGGCCGTAGCCGAGCTCCTCTAAATGAGTTGTCGGTGGCTCCGAATGTTCTTTGCTCCGCAGGCATTCCTGCCGTTACACTTGGAGGTTTTTTCCATGAGTTCTCCCGACCAAGTGGATTGGCCGAAAGCCGTGGCCGCCAGCCGAAACAGGCCTCGTAGCCCTGGCCGTAGCCGATAATCCCAGCAACGCCTCCTAATATTGCAAAGAAGCCAGGAGAGATTCGTAATTGTAGATCAGCCTTGGGCGCGATTCACCTTGACTCAGACGCACACTTTTCTCATTGCCGCAGAAAAGTACAGTTTGAAACCCATGAATTTGCGCTGCCTGTATATCATTTTCTTCATCGTTGCCAACCACCAGAGTTTCTTCCGGACCTATACCATGGGCCAACAGGGTCGTTCGCACCAGGCGAAAAAAGTGGGGCTCAGGCTTGGCAAAGCCGAGCCTGTAAGAAAGAAAGACAAAAGGCGCTTCAAAGAGTTCTTCACAGGCAATGCCAAGAGCACGAGCCAGAATGGGCATGGTATAGAACTGCGAGTTGGAGACTATGCCCAGTCTCAGACCCATGCTTCTCAGCCGTCTCAAGGTCTCTGCCACTCCGGCAAACGGTCTCACAGGATTGGCAATCATTTCCCGATAGGCTGCCAGAGTTCTAGGTCTATTGACTGCAGGGTCTCCTCCCGCCCGGGTGATCATGGCCTCCCAGATCCTGTCCACCAGAACCTCGGCATGGCCAATGCCTTTCTGCCGCATGTCTTCGTGCTCAGCAGCAATGGCTTCAAAAAACAACTGATGCCAGAGTCTGCCCGTTTCTCTGGAAAAACCAAAACGGTTCGCCGTTTGCACAAAGCTGTCTTCGCTTGTGCTCTGCCGCCTCTGGTCGTCGAGATCTCCCAGGACAGAACAGACAAGGGTGCCATAGACGTCGAAGAGCACTGCTCTGGGTCGGGGTGCCATGCGAAGACTCTTGTGTATACTGCTTGTGGCTGCGGCTGCAGGCATGGGAAATTCTTCCAGTATGGACAGCACTTCTTGCATCACCAGTCTCCCATGAGAGGTCTATGATATTGCGGAGAAAAATAGAGTTCCACGAGGCGGTCGCTCACGTCATCGGGCACCTGCCTCACACCTTGCCTGTGAAAAAGAGTTTCAAAAGTTCGGCTGAGACGTTGAGCATGAGCTTCCAGGCCGTACTGTTCCTGGAGTCTGCCAGCAAAGTCCGCTGGGAATATTACCGGTCTGGCAGCGTCTGGATTGAGAAAGCAAAGTTCTCGTATAAAGGAGGGATCTCGCAAGCGACGTGCCAGGAAAAGCTGTCCTTCCAGATCTAGAAAGCTCAAGTCTACTGTGTCGCCCTGGTAAAGCGCCTCAATCTCTGCGGCAAATTTCTCTATGGCAGCCTGGGCCATGCCCAACTGCCTGCTGCACTGCCTGGCAAATCTGGTCCCCTTGTCTGCCAGGGTCTGCCTAATCTTTCTAGGGGCAGGAACCATAAAATTCTCATAAAGACTGCCAGCTGGAAAACCTGCGCCTCTAAAATCTTCTGTAACATCAGAAAGATTCCGCCCGAGCAAAGGCCTGCCTCGATTAGGCCCCTCCAGAAAAGCAAAGCCAAAACCCTCCAGAAACGAGGTGGTCACCACTGCAGCTGAGCCATAGAGAAGGTCATCCATACTGAAGCTTGTGCCAACGAGATTGTGGCCGAAACCAACCACAGCCGCATGGCCTTCACTTCTGATAAACGCTTTCACCGCCTCGGCATAGGGCTTCTCAGGGGCCGAGTTGGCATCCAAAGTCACCAGCAGTTGCACGGGCTCCTTAGCCATAGCAGCAAGAAACAGCGCTTCAATCACATTCTTGCGGCGAATGAGTCGAATTGGCATAGTCCACCACTGTCGTTCCGAATGAAATCTATACCCGTGAACACGAGCATATTCTTCTAGCTTGGCAGCAATAGCCTCCCTGCTACATTGGCGTCCTCCTTTGCTCAAGGCAATGGGGTTGGGAAGGTGACTCACTACCTCGCTGGGGATGCCAGCACTTATCAGCTTTCTGTAATCACCAGAGTTGAGAACTGCAAAGGCTACATTGTCGCTTACCGGGTAGATCTGCCGCAAGCCACCCTCTTGCCAACAGAGCCGCAACCGCTTGAGATTCTGCAGCCGACCGCATTCAGCAAAATCGTGAATATGGTAGAGGAATCGAAAAGGCCCATCTAGCCTTGCTGCTTTCTCGACAGCTGCAAAAATGGCAGCTGTCAGCAAAGGATTCTTGCCCAGCGTAGGATTGTGCACCCAGTAGAGGCTCGAGCCTCTAGCCTGCGCCAGCAGCCAGCGAGCCAGTTCAGCGGCAGCATCCTGAAAACTCTGGCGATCTGACCATGGACCATCATTGTAGTCAAGCCTGCTGTCTACCTTAACATCTATCTGAAGGCCCAGAGATGCCAGAGAGGAGACAAAACTCTTTACTCCGCTGTTTCGGCCCACAAGCAACTGCAGGGAACGCCCAGCAAACCAGCCTGCCTGCGCCAGAGCAGCGAGACTAGAATGCAGCACAGAGCGCACGCCGCCAGGAAGCATGTGGTAGTGCATGACAATCAGTGTTTCAGGTTCCGTTCTCTGCACCTTCTTCCCTCCTTTTTTGGCAACCTGATGGTACCATACCAGCGGCCAACCATCCAGCAGCCCGAGCATAAGCCAAGCCAAGAAACCAGCGAGGCACCCCGAAGCTCCCCTTGCTTCATCGGTATCTACCCCCTAAAAGCCGGCAAATCCACAGGCAGAGGTGCCTGGCAGGAAGGCCTGCTCCGCAGTCATTCCTGCCATCACACCATGAGGTTTTTCCCCATGAGTTCTCCCGGCCAAGTGGATTGACCGAGAGCCGTGGCCGCCAGCCGAAACGGGCCTCGTAACCCTGGCCGTAGCCGAGGACCCTCTATGAACAAACTCTACTGGCATGGATGTTGAATATTATTTGGAGGTGTGCTAAAGGGTACTCCGCGTTGAGTTGATAAAACAGATGCACCAGTTTGACATCGGACGGGATAAAGCATGAACACAGGGAAAAACATTGGGTTTGTTTCTACACGGTTTGCTGGAACAGACGGAGTTTCTCTCGAAGCCAAAAAGTGGGCTGAGGTACTGGAACGAAGCGGCCATCACTGCTACTGGTTTGCTGGTGAACTGGACCGTGACCCTGACAGGAGCTTCAAAGTAGAGGAGGCTCACTTCGAACACGAGACTGTCAGCTGGGTCCAGGAAAGAGCCTTTGGCAGAAAGGGACGCAAGGCTCCCCTCACCGAGATGATTCATGCCCTTCGCAGTCTCCTCAAAGTTCGCCTCTACGATTTTGTGGAAAAATTCTCCATTGATCTGCTAGTGGCGGAGAACTCTTTGACGATACCGATGCACATCGCTCTCGGCCTCGCCCTGACCGAGGTCATCGCAGAAACCGAAATCCCCACCATTGCACACCACCACGACTTCTACTGGGAGAGAATCCGTTTTTCAGTAACCGCCGTGCATGACTACCTGCAGATGGCCTTCCCGCCGAATCTGCCCAATATCCAGCATGTGGTAATCAACACCTCGGCACAGGAAGAACTTGCCCTGCGTACCGGGATTTCATCCACTGTCATTCCAAATGTTCTCGACTTCGCCCACCCGCCTCAGGTGGATGAAGAGTACACTGCCAATTTCCGCCGCGAAATTGGCCTGGCCGAAGGCGACATTATGATCTTGCAGCCGACCCGCATTGTGCAGCGCAAGGGCATCGAGCACGCCATTGAATTGGTGCGGGAATTGGGAGACCCGAAATACAAGCTCGTCATATCACACGAGGCAGGTGACGAGGGATATGATTATGCAAACTGGCTCACTGACTACGCCCGTGAGCAGCACGTTGATCTGCGGCTGATTTCCTGCCGCATTGCCAACCGGCGGCATGTGGATACCAATGGAGAAAAACGCTACACGCTGTGGGATGTATATCCCCACGCCGACTTTATTACCTATCCCAGCATTTACGAGGGCTTTGGCAACGCCTTCCTGGAAGCAGTCTATTTCAGGAAGCCATTGCTTATCAACAGATATTCTGTCTTTGTCCGCGACATTGAACCGCAGGGATTCGACTTCATTGTCATGGACGGCTTTCTCACCAAAAAGGTCATTCGTCAGGTTCGCGAGGTCCTGGAAAATCCTCACCTTCTCACCAAGATGGTCAATCACAACTACGAGGTTGCCAAAAGACACTACTCGTACGAGGTCCTCAGAAAACGGCTGAACTTCCTGCTCACCAACTTCTTTGGCATCGATCTTTGAGCCGAGGTGTTCAGCAGCCGCCCCATGGCCCCATATATCAGCATTCTGGCGGCTGCCATCTCTCTTGCCTCAACTGGCTCCAGGCAGCTGAATGCTGTTGAGAAGCAAGCCCGCATCACTGCAGCCAAATCCTGCGGCTGAGGCGAAAGAGATGTCTGAACTGCTCATCTTTGCCACCTGACAGTCACCACGAAGGGTATCGAGGGAGGCGCTCGAGCAATTCTACCAGTGCCCAAAGCCCTGCTCCATGACTTCCCGCTCAGGACAGAGGCTGCCCCTGCCTCTTGACGAGTCAGTCCACGGTTCTCGCCTCCAGCCATTTGCGCCGGGCACACCGGGTCAACAATGCTTTTACACGGCGGCTGGAAAATGATAATTTGAGAATGCAGGCATTGTTTTCCCCCAAATACAGCATGCTGCATGCCAACCTCTGAAGGAGTTCAGGGTTGGCAACCGCAGCAAGAGTTAGCTGGCAGAAAGGAGAAGAGTCCATGGACCGTACATTGTTCTTTGCAGTGGATGGTTCAGAAAACACCATGCAGGCCCTGGACAATGTGGGACGCGCCTTTCTGGACACTGATATTCATCTGTGTCTCTTTCACGCCGTGCCGGAAAGCGCTGCCCTGTATCCCGGCGAACTTTCCACCATAAGCGGGGAACCTTCTGAGCTGGCACAACATCAACAACGCCTCGCCAATACTGTATTGGAACGGGCTGTGCAACTGCTGCTGCAATTGGGTTACAATCGCTCACGTCTCCACACTGAAGCTGCACACCGCAGTGCAGATCCTGCCCAGGATATCCTCGGCTTCACTGAAAAAAGACCATATACTGCTGTGGTTTTGGCCCGGAAGGGACGATCGCTGGTCAAGCGGTTCCTGGTGGGAAGCACCACCACCAAGGTCTGCCAGTATGGCCAGGGGCGGCATATATGGGCGGTTGGCACTGCCCCTCTGCAACCGCCTCGTGTA
Organism: Deltaproteobacteria bacterium; assembly: GCA_019309045.1. NCBI lineage: Bacteria > Pseudomonadati > Myxococcota > Myxococcia > Deltaproteobacteria bacterium. The sequence continues at coordinate 16,841 of JAFDGZ010000030.1, forward strand.
CTCGCGGCCATAGACGAATCATCCTATGCTGAACGGCTTATCACCCATCTGGCAGAAAACTTTGCCTCACTTGCAGGGGCCAGCTTCACTCTCTGCCACATAATGCCGGCCAAACCACCCGGCTACTGGGATGATGGCCACATTCTTGACGACAACGAACGAGCAGAGCGTCAGGCCGTGGTTGCTCGCTGGCGGACCGCCTATGAAAACAAGCTGAGATCCCTGTTTGTCCGAGCAAGAGAGCTGTTGCAGAGGGGTGGAGCCCACGAAGGCAACATACATGAAAGGATGCAGACACAGATGAGTGGGGTTGCCAGAGATATTCTGGCAGAACTCAAACGGGGAAGATACAATGTGCTGGCGCTTGGCAGGCGCGGCACTTCCACTGCCAATGAGTTCTCGCTGGGCAGCTGTGTAGCCAAACTGCTCCAGAGTCCCTCAAAATGCACCCTGGTGTTGGTGAATTAGCAGCGCCTCCTGGGCAGAGCAATGGCATGGCACGATTCGCAACCTCGAACTGCTCAGTGTGAGGCCACCTTGTCCTCGCCACTGAGAGCTGCGCAGACACCGGCTGGACAGATGCCGCTTTCCACGTGCGCTTCGAACTCTTCCCGGAAGTGAGTCAGAAGTGAGATTATGGGCCCGCTAGTTGTGCGAGCAAAGTCACAATAAGGTGCATACTGCATGGCGTGACACACTAGATGCATGCGTTCCAGGTCCTCGGGTGCGCCCCGGCCAGCAATAATTTTTTCTACCAGCTCGAGAAGTTCAACTGAGCCGACTCTACAGGGCACACATTTGCCGCAAGAGACGCCCTCCTGAAAAGCGAGAAAGTATTTCGCCACATTTACCACGCAGAAGCTGTCATCTATTGTGGCAAGAAACCCCGTGGCTCGGTCATAGAGTATGGTTGCATCGATTGAATTGTTGGGATCAACGTGAAGCAGGTCGAAAAGGATATGTCCTCTTTCAAGGGTTTCAGCAACTATTTCGCCAGCTCGCTCAGGGGTGACTCCGCTGTAATAGAATCTCTTTTGAGGAAAACCAACCAGAACTCCGAAAGGGCAGTCCCCCTTGCAGCCAACTTTCATGGCAGCCAGTTTGATGCCCAGGCCCCGAGCATCGATTTCCTTTTCCAGGGCCAGGCGAACATCATCGCAGCCGCATACGCAAGAATTCGCAGGGGAGCACACAGTAATGCAGGGGCGGGCATGACCCTCTTCACAGAACGAAGCCCTCTGCTTCACTATGGCAGGCTCTTCTGGAGGTCGACGTCTGGTGATTTTTTTCTTCAAAAAGCTCAGTGCCATTCACTCGTCTCTCTTTTCCGTATTAGCCAATCTGCCAGGATCAGGTCCGCAGGCGAATCTCCTCTCAACACTTGCACTACATTCCCTCTATGTCTCGGCTTGCAGGAAATCCTGGCCTGGAAGCAGGAATCGCGCTGCAGCAGGCTCCCAGCTTCCCAGCGAATCTCAATTCCTTCACATCATTAATCCCTTTGCTGCTGCCCTGGCCACTTCCAGTACGTGGTGAGGATAGATACCAATGACCACCATAACAGCAACAAGAGCTCCGGCAAGCACCTTGGTGGGCATAGAGATGTTCAATCTCTCCATCTCCACATCGGGCTCGAGCAGGTAAGCGGCCTTCACCACCAGGATATAGTAGTACAGGGAGATGGTTGCATTTATCATGGCAATGATTACCAGCACCAGATGTCCCCTGGCCACAGCAGCAGCAAACACCAGAAACTTACCAGTGAAGCCGATAGTGGGAGGAATGCCGGCAAGCCCAAACACTGCCAGCATCAGCGTCATTGCCAACAAGGGTGATCGACGGTGCAAGCCAGCCAATTGAGCAATCTTTAAATCACTACCATCATAGGCAACATTCACCACCACCAGAAAGCAGCACAAATTCATTATCAAATATGCCACGGCGTAAAAAATTGCACTGGCATAGCCGCTAGCACTCATACTCAATATACCGATGAGCACATACCCCGCGTGCGATATACTGGAATAGGCCAGAAGTCTCTTCATGTCCTTCTGGACAATGGCAGTAAGATTGCCTATCGTCATGGAGGCAATGGACAGCACCACCAGCACATCCACCAGATACTTGCTGGCGCCTCCAGTCAATGCCACCATGCGCATCAAGATTGCCACTGCCCCAACTTTGGAAGCCGTGGCAATGAATGCCGTGACCTGATTGCTGGCTCCCTGGTAAACATCAGGAGCCCAGAAGTGAAAGGGAAATACTGCCAGTTTGAAAAAGAAGCCACAAAGTGTCAGCAGCAGACCTATCATTGCTGCCGGCGTGGTGATGACTGTAGGCAGTATTTTCATGATTTCAGCCACGTAGGTGGTATGAGTAACTCCGAATATGTAGGAGAGGCCGAAGAGCATGACGGCTGAAGCCGAAGCACCCACCATGAGGTACTTTATGCCAGCCTCCACATCAGTGCCGGGCCCCCGCCGCAGCGGTACCAGTATGTAAAGGGAGTAGCTGGACAGCTCCAGGGCTATATAGATGGTCAACAACTCAACCGCACTTACCAGCATCATCATGGCGAAAGTGCAGGTGGTCAGAAAAAGGTAAAATTCTGGATGATATCTCTCCTCCACACCTCTGAGTTCAGTACACAGGCAGATCACCAGGAAGAGCCCCATGGCGAGCATGACCTTGAAGACCTGAGAAAAGAGGTCTATCCTGTACGCCTCAAAGAACAGGGTCCCATGCAGTCTCACAGACATCAGGCTTATAAGCACACCCACAGAGGCCAGCAGCACGGCAACCTGGTAGTCACGCCGGGGATTTGTTCGCGGCAGCATGGCAAGGCCAAAAAAGGCAGCCGCCATCAGCAAACAATAAATCTCAGGGAGAAAAAGAATCCATTTCATCATGGCAACCCGTGAATAAAGGGAATCGAAGAGGTCTGGATCACATCAAGCATCAGTGAAGGAAACAGTCCAAAAATCACTATTACGGCCACCAGGATCATTCTCGGCAGGCCGAGTCCGAAGGAAACATCTGGCAGATGAGCAAAGCGCTCGTTTTTCTCGCCATAAAAGGTTCGCTGCACCACCCGCAGCATAAATAAAGCACTAACCACCAGGGCACAGATGGCCAGGGCTCCCCGCACTGGGTATACCTTGAAGGAGGCTAGAAAGACCAGCAGTTCAGCCCAGAAACTCGCCAGACAGGGCACTCCTATTCCTGCTAGTGCAGCAACTATAAAATAGCCTGAGGCCACGGGCATTATCTTGCTCATGCCACCAAGCTCGGGAATCATCTTGGTGTGGGTCTTGTCATAGATGTAGCCCACGGATGAAAAGAACAGAGCTGTCATCACCCCATGAGCAAACATCTGGAACACGGCTCCGTTCAGTCCGTCCACTGTGACTGTGGCCAAACCCAGACCAACAATTCCCATATGAGAGACGCTGGAGTAGCCAATGACATACTTGAGATCTGTCTGGGCCAGACCAACGAAAGCACCGTAGACGATGCCGCATGTGGCGAGCACGGCCATGAGCTGCGCCCAGTACTGCCACCCTTCTGGGCAGAGGAAGATACCCACACGCAGCACGCCGAAGGCACCGAGCTTCATGAGCACCCCCGCGTGGATCATGCTTACCGAGGTAGGCGCCGCAACGTGGCCTACCGGCGACCAAGTGTGGAATGGCCACACGCCTGCCAGCACGCCAAATCCCAGGTAAAGAAGAAGGAAGGCAAACTTTTGCTGGAAGGGAGTAAAGGTGCCCGGCTGCATGAGAGCGGTGATGTCAAAGGTGTTCAACCCTGAATTGACGAACAGATAGAGAATGGCGGGAAGAATCAGGGCGCTGCCTGCAAGAAGATACAGGGTAAGCTTCATGGCGCCGTATTCTTTGCGAGTGCTGCCCCAGACAGCAATGAGTGGATACATGGGAAATAGCGACACGTCATACCAGACAAAAATGAAGAAGAGATCCATGCTCATGAAGACGCCGAACACTCCTGCCACCAGCAGCAGGGTGAGAGCAAAGAACTCCTTGACGCGGTTCTCGAGCTCCCACATGGTGAGCACGCCAGTGAAGAGCACAATGCTGGTGAGCAGCAGCATGGGAAGGTTGAAGCCGTCCACCGCATTGAAATAGTAGATGCCGAGGGATTTGACCCACAGCACCTTTTCAACAAACTGCAGGCCGCCCAGGGTCTTGTTGTATGCAACAAAGAGGTAAAGTGAAATCACCACAGTGACAGCAGAGGCGATCAGACTCACCCATTTGATCAACATCTGGCGCTCTTCAGGGATGAAGAGGATCACCAGGAGGCCTATGACACAACTCAAAAGAATAGCCGTCAAATAGGGGAAGTTGGCAAACTCCATGCTCGTGTACTCTCTCTTCCTAGAAGAAGAAGTAAAGTGCAACCAGGGCCAGAACAGCAAACATGACCATCAAATTGTACTGCAACATGCCCGATTGGAGGAACGAAAGTAGCCAGCCTCCCCCAACCGTTGCCCGGCAAATTCCATCAATGCCGCCGTCTATCACCCGCCGGTCGTTCCTGGTGAACAAATTCGAAAAGACCCCGTAAATCACGTAATCCAGGAACCGCCGCCAGAAAAGATCCATGTACCACCGCTCAGCAAAAAGATCCCGCACCGCTGGGACTCTCTCCACAAAACCAATCTGGGCAGCTCCTGGTCGACCGAATTCGAACCAGGCCAGCACCACTCCGAACAAGGCCAGGCCCACCGCCGTGTAGAGCAGCCAGGCATGGTGGCCGCCACCGTGTGCTCCGGCCACCTTGTAGAGCCCCCCGAGAAAATGCTCCAGAGGAGCCTGGAAAAACCCGAGACCTATTGTAATGGCGGCGAGTATGATCAACGGCCATGCCATCACCCAGTAGATTTCTGCATGGTGATGGGCGTCATGGTGGCCTTCGTGAACCTCGTGATGTACTGGCTCGATTTTCTGGGGGAACAGAATAATAAAAATCAACCGGAAGGAATAGTAGGCTGTAAGAAATGCACCTGCCAAACCTGCCACCAGCCAGATGGGATTGTGAAGTCCGGCCAGGGCTCCCATGATGGCCTCTTTGCTAAAGAAACCAGACAGAGGCGGCAGACCTGAAAGGGCAGCAGCACCGATGGTCATGCAGATGATGGGGATTTTCAAACCACGTCCTCCCCGGGTTCCTATGTCGTACATGTCATTGGTTTCAAATTCATGAATCAATACCCCGGAGCAGAGAAAGAGAAGCGCCTTGAATCCGGCATGAGTGGTGAGATGAAAAGTCCCAGCAAAATAACTGCCCGCAGCCAGTCCCATAACCATAAATCCGAGCTGGCTGATGGTAGAGTAGGCCCACACTTGCTTGATGTCTCTAGTTACCATGGCCATGGTAGATGCCAGCAGCATGGTGATGGTGCCAATAGCCAGAAAGACGCTCATGGCAGTAGCCGAATTGCTGAAGAAGGGAAAAAGGCGGCCGAATAAATACACACCAGCAGCAACCATAGTGGCCGAGTGCAGGAGTGCACTTACCGGGGTGGGGCCTTCCATTGCATCAGGCAGCCAGGTGAGGAGCGGAAACTGGGCACTCTTGCCCACGATGCCCCCGAAAATCAACAGAGAAGCCAGGGTTATCACCGACGGTGACATGCGGGCCGCGACCATGGTGCTGTTCATCTCCACGATATTGAGATCGCCCAGGCTAAACAGCACCGTCAGTACGCCAAGGAAAAAGGCAACGTCTCCAAACCTGGTCATGACGAACGCCTTCTTACCTGCTTCAGAAGCACTGAACTTCTCGTACCAGAAGCCGATAAGCAGATAGGAGGCCAGACCCACCAGCTCCCAAAAGATGTAGAGCTGCAGCAAAGTGGGGGAAATACATAGAGTCAACATGGCCCAGGCAAAGAGCGACTGGAAGGCGTAATAGCGCGAGAAACCGGGATCGCCGGCCATATAACCCAGGGAGTACACCTGCACCAGGAAACTGATCACCGCCACAATGGCAAGCATGAGCAAGCTGTGTTGATCCAAGAGAAAGCCAAAGGTGATCAGATTGGTTCCGGAAAGAAGCCATTTGCCGGTGTATTGAATGGGATGTTGCATGTGCCACTGGGAGGCTAGCAGATAAATGGCACAGAAAAGCGAGATGCTTGCTGCAGTAAGAGAAATGGCTGCTGACAGTCTGGGATGAGGCCTGGTAAAAACCATGATTACCACTAGACTCAAGAAAGGCAATACCACTGTCAGCATAGCTGTGGCCAGGGTTGGGTTGTTGAGTAAGATGGAGGTCATGTTCATCCCCGCAGCTCTTGAGCACGTTCAATATTTATGGAGCGCAGCCTTCGGAACAAGGCCACGATGATACTCAGGGCTATGGCTGCCTCAGCAGCAGCAATACCCATAATAAAGAGGGTGTAAATCTGGCCCACGGCAGGATCTGGGGCCAGAAATCTGTTGAATGCCATGAAATTGATGCTGGCGCCGTTGAGCATGAGTTCCACTGCGATGAGCATGCCGATCAGTGATCGGCGCATGAATAGTCCAATGATACCCAAACTGAAAAGCAGGGCCCCAATAAAAAGATAGGTATAGAGACTGTTCACGACGGCCTCCTGCGAGCATAGCCGGAAATGAGAATGGCACCAATAATAGCCACTAGCAGTACCAGAGAAATTACCTCGAATACCAGATCATAGCGGGTGAGGAGGTAGCGGCCAATGGTGGCAATAGACCAGTCGTTGCCGCGCACCGCCGCCGGCTGCCAGCGGGTGAAAGTGACAACGCTGCACAGCACCATAAACACCAGGATGCCCACGATGGAAGCCAGCCCCACCTTGGCAGGCCGCCGCTTGGGCAATGACAGGTGCAGCGGTCTGGAAAGCATGATGGCAAAGACGATAGAAATGCATATGGCTCCCACATAGATGAGCAGCTGCATGAGGGCTATAAAGGGGCTGCCCAGATAGAGAAACAACCCTGCCACCCCGGTGAGGCAAAGGGCCAGTCCGAGAACGTTGTAGAGGATATTTCTGGGACGCAGGGCAATGACCGCTCCAGTGAGAGTTAGAAGAACCACCAAGGCAAAGCCTAATTCTGCGACTAGGCCGGGATGAAATAGCTGTTGAATCATGCCGACTCCTGAAGTCGCTGGACGAGATCCACCACTCCTTCCCAGCGACTGTAATGCGCAAGTTCGTATTCTTCAGAAAATTTCAGAGTCTTGGTGGGGCAGTTCACCACGCACAGGCCACAGAGGCTGCAGTGAGAAAAATCAATAAAATAAAGAGTCCCTTTCTTTTCCTCATGGGCTCGGGTTTTCTCGCCCTGCACCTTGATCACCTTTGTTGGACAAACTCGCATACAGGTGCCACACGCCACGCAGCGATGGCTGCCAGTTTCAGGAAACTTCTTGAGCTCTATATGACCTCTGTAACTCGGGCTCATCTGCAGCCGCTTGCGCGGATATTGCAAGGTTACCACCGGTCGATAAATACGTCTGATAGTAACCCCCATGCCCGCAATGAGACTCCAGCCCCCGGAAACGATCTCCTTGAGCACCCCTTTGAGGGAACCTTCTTTCCCTTCATCGTTATGGAAAAATACTGCCATTGAGATATCCCTCTTTGGTTGTCCTGCTCCTGACAGACCCCTCAGTCAGCTGCCGCCGTCCTGGGCTCCGTCTCCCCTCACTGCCTCTTCACTGTTGTCAGGCTCAACGGATCAGTTTGATGATGCCGGCATAGACAATCAAATGGACAAGGCCCGCCGGGATCATTATCTTCCATGAAAAGTTCATAAGCTGATCGAAACGCAACCGCGGGAATGTCCACCGTACCCACATAACGCAAAAAATGATTATATAGGTTTTCAACAAGAACCAGATCCAGCCGGGAACGGGGAGGAAATTCAGCAGTGGGGGGCTCTGCCAACCACCGAAAAATATGGTAGTGGCAACCGCAGCCACTATGAACATGTTTGAATATTCAGCTAGAAAGAAGAGGGCAAAGCGCATGCCGCTGTATTCAGTATGAAACCCCGCCACCAGCTCCGACTCGGCCTCTGGAATATCGAACGGCGCCCTGTTGGTCTCAGCAGTAGCGCAGATGAGATAGATCAAAGCAGCCAGCGGCATCCAGAAGACGTTCCAGACTTTGGCCTGTACTTTTACAATAGTGGACATTTCCAGGGAATTTGTCCAGAGTAGAACGCTCAAAACACTCAACAGCAGTGGGATCTCATATGCTACATTCTGGGCAACGGCCCGTACAGCTCCTAGAAGCGAATATTTGTTGTTTGCAGCCCAGCCGCCCATGAGAATGGCAAGCACGTTAAAGGCTGAAAAGGCAAAGATCAACAGCAAGCCCACATTGAGATCTCTCACCTGGAGATTCTTGCTGAAAGGAATTACCACAAAGCTGACAAGTACAGGCAGAAAGATCACTATGGGTGCAAGGGAATAGAGTTTGCGGTCCACATGCCGGGGTGTGATCAGCTCTTTTCCCACCAGTTTGACACCGTCTACTAGAGTTTGCAATATCCCGAAAGGTCCCACCTCTTTGGGGCCAATGCGAAGCTGGATGTGGCCAGCCACCTTCCTCTCCAGCCAAACCAAAAACAGGGCATTGATCTGGACCAAAACCAGAATACCTACCAGCCCTACCACAATTCTGGCTACGTCAGGGCCTAGTGCACTGACCATATTTTGCCACATACCTTGCTCCGTTCATTCCGATATCTGCTGCTTGTCCCCGCGAGTTTTCCTGGAGGCCCAGCGTCTTTCTTCTTTCTCAACTAGCGGTCCACCTCCGGCACCACTATGTCTATACTTCCCAGAATGGAAATGGTATCGGCCACCAGAGTACCAGGGAGCACGTCAGTAAGCACCTGGAGGTTGCTGAAGGAGGGCACTCTTACTTTGAGCCGATAAGGATACCGACTGCCGTCGCTTATAATGTAATAGCCCAGGGCGCCGCGCGCCGACTCGGCAGCAAAATAGCAATCCCCTTTGGGAGGCGAGACCCTCACCGGGGCGAGCCCTTTATGGGGGCCTGGAGGCAGCCGGTCCAGTGCCTGTTCAATAATGCGAAGACTCTGTTCCATTTCCTGGAGGCGCACCATGTAGCGATCAAAGGCATCACCGTTGCTGCCCGTAGGGATGTCAAAATCAAATTCAGGATAGACTGAATAGGGTTCCGCCTTGCGAATGTCATAGGGCACACCAGCAGCACGTAATATGGGACCAGTACAGCCAAAACGCAGGGCCAGGTCGCGGTCTATTATGCCCACGTCTTTGGTTCTGTGGATGAAGATGACGTTCTTGGTCACCAGATTGTGATAGTCGTGCCAACGGCTGCGAAGCCTCTTGATGAACTTGCGGGTGCTGCTGATGAACTCTTCATCGATATCTTTAGCCACTCCTCCCAGGCGGCAGTAGCTGTAAGTGAGGCGAGAGCCGGTTACTCTGTCCAGGATGTCCAGGATGATCTCACGATCGTCAAAGGCATAAAGAAATGGAGTAAAGGCCCCCAGATCCATGATATAGGTGCCAAACCAGAGCAGATGACTGGAGATGCGATTGAGTTCTGCGCAAATGACCCGAATATATTCAGCTCTGTATGGCACGGCTATGCCTGCCATTTTCTCTACCGCTGCCACATAGGCATGGTTGAAAAGCAAACCAGAGAGATAGTCCATCCGGGAAGAGTTGGGAAAGAACTGTTCATACAGATGGCTTTCAGCCATTTTTTCATGGCCTCTGTGCCCATAGCCTACAATCGGATCAGCTTCAACGATGTACTCTCCGTCCAATTTGAGGAAGAGCCGCAGGACCCCGTGGGTGCTGGGATGCTGAGGACCAAGGTTGAGATAGAAGGTTTGCTCGGTAATCGGCTCAAGCATCTGGGTAGCCATAGATTTCTTCCGTGCTCTTGTAAGAGTGTACCTTGCCGAATTCCTTCAACAGTGGATGAAAGTCGGCATCTTCCGGTAACAGCAAGCGACGCAGGTCAGGATGCCCCTCGAATTCAATGCCGAAAAGGTCGAAGACCTCCCGTTCATGCCAGAGGGCAGCATTATAGATACTGCTAATGGAAGGCACCGCTTGTCCTTTGCTCAGCTGAAGTCGTACCACCAGACGCGACATCTTGCCGAAGGAATTGAAGTTGTAGATTACCTGGAGGCCGTCAGTAAAATCGGCTGCAGTGACAAACTCCAGAAATAGATCCTCTTTCCTGGCAACCTCTGCTACAGAGACGATCTGCGCTGCAGTTGTCCTGACCTCCAGAAGGTAACCTCTTCTACCATAGTCTCGTGGGCTGACCGCCGCTTCATCAACGACTCTGCCCAGCTTTTCTCTTAAAGCGTCTGAAGACATTCCGTTTCTCGCCTTTGGTAATCAAATCCTCGAGAGCCAGAAATCCCTGAATCAAACCTTCGGGTCTCGGAGGACAGCCAGGGACATATACATCTACCGGGATGAGCAAATCTGCACCCGGCACTATGGCATACTGGCCCTCATATTCGAATGGTCCCCCGGAAATGGCGCAATTGCCCATGGCAATGCACCACTTGGGCGCCGGCATCTGTTCCCACAGGGTAACTATGGTTGTCGCCATTTTTTTGGATATGGTGCCAGCCACAATCATCAAGTCCGATTGCCGCGGCGAAGGCCGGAACACCCCAGCGCCAAAGCGGTCCAAGTCGAACCGGCTGGCTCCTGCCGCCATCATCTCGATGGCGCAGCAGGCAAGACCGAAAGTCATGGGCCACAATGAATTTGCCCGGCACACGTTGAGCACTTGCTCGAGCACAGCAAAGCGAATGCGGGGCCCTGTTTCTAAACCTTTTTCTGCCAATTGAACACTCCCTTACGCCAGGCGAAGACAATTGCCAGGGACAAGATTCCGATAAAAAGCACTATCTCAATAAAGTCACGGATGACAAAACCCTTGTCATAGGTGAGGGCAACCGGAAACAGATACAGTACATCCACATCAAAGGCCAGAAAGATGAGGGCAAAGACGTAATAGGCCACGCTGAACTGCACCCAGGCGCTGCCAATTGCTGGCATACCGCTCTCATATGTCTCGGCTCGTTTTTCACCCACGCTTCTGCCGCCAATTAGCCAGCTGATAATAATGGGCGTCACCGCAAAAAGAAGTGCCACCACCAGGAAGGCGGCAACGTAAAGAAAATCGTGCAATGGATTTACGTCCATAGCTCCACTCTCAATATGTGAAATATTGGGGGCGTCCTGCTGAGTTGTTCAGGGTGAAAAAACCCTGATTTTCAGGGCTCTTGTTAGCAGGTCATGTGGTAATATTTATCACAAACAGGCGGTATTCTCACCGAAACTTGGACCTGTGTCAAGCACAAAAGGTGATCATAGTGGAAAAAGTGGATCTCATTAATAGTCACAATCCTTCTAACTAATGAAAGACATATTGATTCTCGCCTTACAAGCCGATTTTCTGTTGACTCGCTAGTTGCCCTGTCTATAATAGGTGACTTTGGTGGTCGTGTTTCCTGATTAGGGTGGAGGAGGAATAGACAAATGACACAACAGTTGTCCATGCCCAATGGCGACGCGGAAGAAACCTTTAAAATGTATGCTTCAACAGTGGGGGCTCGGTTCATGCGTAGAGCAAACAAAATTTTCGAGGACTTCCCCACGTCCAAATACCTGCTCTATTTTTGTATCTACACGGTGGAGGTCATAATTGCATTCTGGATCGGCATGCAGCTCGGTCACTGATTCTGGCTAGCACTCTAGAATTTCGCTTATCAGCAGCAATCAGACAATCTCCATTGACGGAAAAAGAGGATATTCATGAAGGAAAAAGTTCGACTCACCATTGACGGGCAACAGGTGGAGGTGGAGAAAGGTACCACTATCCTGGAAGCGGCCAAACAGCTGCACATCAACATCCCCACCCTTTGCTACAGTGAGATCTTGAGGCCCCAAGAGCGGTGCAGGATGTGCGTGGTGAGAGTGGCGGGAGAAGAGCACCTGCAGGCCTCCTGCAGCACAGAGGTTCTAGAAGGCATGGAGGTCACTACCGACTCGGACGAAATCCGCCAGATGCGCAGACTCATGCTCGAACTCCTGCTCAAGGAGCACTATGGCGACTGTGTTGCACCTTGTCAACTCACCTGCCCAGCAGGGATTGATATTCAGGGCTATATTGCCCTCATCGCCCAGGGCCAATATCTAGAAGCACTGAAGCTCATCAGGGAGCGTATTCCCATGCCCCTGACTATTGGCCGCGTCTGTCCTCACTCCTGCGAGTACAAGTGCAATCGCAACCTTCTGGACGAACCGGTAAACATCAACCACCTGAAGCGGTTTGTGGCGGACTATGAGATGTTTTCCGGCAAGAGGAATCCACCAGACCTTGCGCCCCTTTCAGGCCGCAAAGTGGCCATTGTAGGCGGCGGCCCTGCAGGGCTTTCAGCGGCATACTATCTCCGCTGTCTTGGACATGCCAGCACCATATTCGATGTCATGCCCGAACTTGGAGGCATGCTGCGCTACGGCATCCCGGAATATCGCCTGCCAAAAAAGATCCTCGACTGGGAAATCGACGGCATCCTGGAGCTTGGCAATATCGAGGTGAAACTCGGACAGGCCTGGGGCAAAGATTTCACTCTGGAATCGCTGAAAAATGAAGGCTACGATGCCATTTTTATAGCCATCGGCGCCTGGAGCACTCGCAAGCTCGGCATACCCGGAGAGGAACTGGAGGGAGTCTACGCTGGCGTTGATTTTCTTGTGGACCTTGCCCTGGACAAACCAGTCAAGACGGGACGAAATATTGCCATAATCGGTGGCGGCAATGTGGCCATCGATGCTGCCCGCAACTGCATCCGCAAAGGTGCGGAAAGCGTCACAATCATCTATCGTAGATCTCGGCAGGAAATGCCTGCCAGTCCAGAGGAAATTCACGGGGCGGAGGAAGAAGGGGTAAAATTTCATTTTCTGGCCGCACCCGTCCGACTCATTGGCAGCAACGGCAAGCTCAGCAAGCTCGAGTATGTCAAGATGGAACTGGGAGAACCAGACGCCAGTGGCAGAAGACGTCCAGTGCCCATCGAGGGCTCTGAAACGCAGATTTCTGTGGACACGGTTATTGCTGCCATAGGTCAGTTCCCGGACCTTTCGCCCATAGATTCAGACTCAGCAGCAGAGGGCATGCCCACCACCAGATGGCACACAATAGGTGCTGACCCGGAGAACATGTACACAGGAATCGAGGGAGTCTTTACCGGTGGGGATGTGTACCGAGGTCCAGAGACAGTAGTAGGCGCTTTGGCTGACGGCCGCAAAGCTGCCTTTTCCATCCACCAATATTTTACGGAAGGTCGAGTAAAGCCGCTGCCCGAGCAGTTCAATATCCTGAAGGGAGATCTGGCCAGCATCGATAGGGAGCAGTTCTCCCACGTACCCTCGGAACCGCGAGCGTGCATGCCAGAACTGCCGGCAGAGGAACGCAAGAGCCATTATGAACAAATCGAACTGGGTCTTTCAGAGGATGCCGCCCTGCGGGAAGCAGAACGCTGTTTGTCCTGCGGTTGTCTGGACACCTTCGATTGCAAACTCCGGAGGTATTCTTTCGAGTTTGGCATTGACAGCCTGACACATACCGAGCCGATGGTTCCCTTTGCTGAAGTGAGCCAGAAGGATACTCATCCTTTCATACTGGTCGATCCCAACAAGTGTATTCGTTGTAAACAGTGTTACGAAGCCTGCACGTACTTTCAATGTTCCGACGCCATTGACTTCGATGATACACCCACGCTCAACCCTCGCTGCGTGTCCTGTGGTCTCTGTGTGGATATGTGTCCCACCGGCGCTCTCGAAGAAAGAATTCAGGGGAAGCCAGGGCCTTTTCTCTTCGAGCGCCTGGACGCTTTCTGCCCCCATTGCGGCTGCGGCTGCCACATCGTCCTCAACATCAAGGGTGGCAGGGTATACAAAGTTACCACACGCCCCAGCGCACCCCCCAATTACGGACAGACCTGCCAGCGAGGAAGGTTCAACAGTTTTAACTACCTGCACGCTGATAACAGACTTCATGTGCCTTTGCTGCGTCAAAACGGCGAACTGGTGGAAACCACCTGGGATGATGCCATGGGTCGGGTTGCCTCAGAACTGACACGGTTGGCAATTGCCCACGGACCGGAGGCTGTTGCCGCTGCAGGTTCTGCTTACGCCACCAATGAAGCCAACTTTTTGCTGCAAAAAATCTTCCGCACTCAGTTCGGCAGCAACAATATAGACTATCCAGGCAGCAGCTCTTCTCGAAACACCATGAAGGGGCTCTCTTCTGTTCTCGGCACGGGTTCTATGACAAATTCCTACAGGGAGATCGAGAGGGCAGATGTTATCCTGGCCCTAGGCAATACCATTGAAGAATGCAGTCCTATTATTGCCACTGCTCTACGTCGGGCCAGCCGAACCAATGGCAAGCGTTTGCTGCATTGCAGTTCCAGCGAGTCCCCTTTTGCCTCTTTTAGCCACTCCACCCTGATCATCGAAAAAGGTGCTGAATTAGATTTTCTCAACTGCCTTCTCTGGTCGCTGGTTAGAGCAAAGCTCTACAACCAGGAGTTTGTGCGTACAGCCACTGCGGGCTTTGAACTTTTTCTCAAGGCATTGGAGAAAATGGACGGTGAGCAGCTTGCAGCCCGGGCGGGAATTCCACTGTCAACAGTGGAAGAAATTGCGCGGCTCATTGCCGGGGCCACCTCTATTGCCCTCGTTTATTCAGAAGACGTGCCCGCTCAGACCAATGGAATTGCCACTGTCGAGGCCATAGCCAACCTTTGCCTGTTAACGGGGAACATAGGTCGAGAACACAGCGGCATATACCCACTTTACTCGCATATCAATGTCCAGGGTGCTCTGGACATGGGAGTATTACCCGATCACTATCCCGGGCATCTCAGCCTCAAACAAGCAAGCAACCGCAAACAGTTCGAACAGACATGGTCGGCTGAACTTTCTGCAAAGGTGGGTCTCAGCTGGCCTGAAATATTGCAGGCTTGTGCCGCAAAGAAAATAAAAGGCCTCTACTTCCTGGACGGCAGACTGCCCATGACTGCCGAGGAGATCGAGCAATTGGGCAGCAGCCTCGCAGAAGTTGAGTTCATGGTTGTCCAGGCGTTCTCCATCACTGAGATCTGCAAATATGCTGACGTGATCCTGCCTTCTCTGGCCTTCACCGAACAGTCAGGAACATTCACTACCATGGAACGGCGGCTGGAAAAACTCAACGAGCTGATCAGCGGACCTGGCCAGGCCATGCCTGACTGGCGGATCCTGGCGGATCTTCTTGCGGCTCTCGACCCGAAGAGTTCCTACGACAACGTGGATGCCGTCCTGGAGGAGATCACCAGCCTGGTGCCGTTTTATGCCGGTATAACATACCAGAAGCTGGGCAGCAGTGGCTTGCAATGGCCGCTTTCCAGCGACAGCACCCAGGGAAGCGGAACTTTGCCAGCCCCCCTGTTAAAAGATCGTTATGAATTCGCTGTACCACGTTAGAGGGCGCCGGCTCATCAGGTTGGCGAACGGATTTTTTTCCAACAACCTGATTTTTTCTGTTGCATTTTCACTGCAGTTCCGATAAAGAGGATGAAAACACTGTGTAACGGTGACTTAGAGTCAAATATGATGCAACAATTAAGGCAAAGGGCTGAACTTCTTAGCGCAGAACTGCTGCTCCTTAGCAGCTTGTTGGGGTTGTGCGGTCCGCCCATTGCCTTGAGAGTGCGCTGACCTTAAGAGGTAGACAAATTCCAGGCCATGGGCAAAGCGCTCATGGCCTTTTTTTATGGTCCACAGCCAGGGACAAAACGGTTGGCCAGTCAGAGGAAGGGAGGTGGTTAGTATGGGGCTACCGCTGTCAACAGCTGAAGCATCAGCCGACGACGAAGGACTTGACCTTAAAATTTTACAGAATGGAGGTAATCATGGAAACCAGGAAGATAAGGATCTTCGACACGACCCTGAGAGACGGCGAACAAGTACCGGGCGCCAAACTCAATCAGAAGCAAAAACTGGAAATTGCTCGCCAGCTGGAAAAGCTCGGGGTGGATGTCATCGAGGCAGGCTTTCCCTGCTCCTCACCGGGAGATGCCCAGGCAGTGAGACTGGTGGCCCAGGAAGTGAGAAAACCTATAATCGCTGGACTTGCCAGGGCGGTGAAATCAGATATCGATATATGCTGGCAGGCTGTGCGTGAGGCTGAACAGCCAAGGATTCATGTATTTCTAGGGTCCTCTGATATTCACGTCCAGAAGAAGTTGCGTATGGATCGCGACAAGGCTCTCGACTTGGCCGTGGAATCTGTGCGTTATGCCAAGAAATTCTGTGCCGATGTGGAATATTCCACGGAAGATGCTTCCCGGACCGATTTCGACTACCTTTGTCGGGTAATAGAGGCGGTCATCAAGGAAGGAGCCACCACCATAAATGTTCCAGACACAGTCGGATATGCAATTCCAGAAGAGTTCGGCGACCTCATCCGTCGTCTCCGCGAAAGAGTGCCTGCCCTCGACAAGGTGGTCCTCAGCGTCCATTGTCACAATGATCTGGGTCTGGCGGTCGCCAATTCTCTAGCTGCGGTGCGCAATGGGGCCACCCAGGTGGAATGCACTGTGAACGGTGTGGGTGAACGAGCGGGGAATGCCTCCATGGAAGAGATCGTCATGGCCATCCGCACCCGCCCCCATGTCTTCAAGGTGCACACAGATATTCGCACGCAGGAAATCTATCGCACCAGCAGGTTGGTCAGCCGCCTGATGAACATCCCGGTGCAACCCAACAAGGCAATTGTCGGCAGCAACGCTTTTGCTCATTCTTCTGGCATCCATCAGGATGGCATTCTCAAAGATCGGCAAACGTATGAAATCATACGACCGGAAGACGTGGGCATTCAAGACCACACCATGGTGCTTACCGCCAGATCTGGCAGAGCCGCTGTACGCCACAAGCTCACGGAGCTCGGCTTTGAATTGGACGAGGAGCTTTTTCAGAGAGTTTTTCAGCGCTTCATCGATGTGGCAGATAGGAAAAAGGAAATCACTGCCAAAGATCTGAGCAGTATTGTGGAAATCGAAATGGCCAAGGTCCCTGAAACCTATTCCTTTGTAGGATTGCAGATCATGAGCGGCGACCAGGCCATCCCTATTTCCTCGGTTAAACTCCAGAAAGGCGACGAAATCCTGATGGACGCGGCCACAGGCAATGGCCCAGTAGACGCCACTTACCGCTGCATCGACCGCCTGGTAGGACACCGCGGCAAGCTCCTCGACTATGATTTGAAGGCGGTCACCACGGGCAAAGATGCCCTCGGAGAGGCAATGGTGCGCGTCGAGGTGGAGGGGCGGGTTTACTCGGGCGTTGGCACCAGTCCGGACGTAATCGAGGCGAGCGCCAGGGCGTATCTCAACGCCTTCAACCGCTATTTCGCCAATAATCATTAATCTCGATTATGCGTATCTCTCCGCCCGGGAAACTCGGCTGCGGCCAGGGTTACGAGGCCCGTTTCGGCTGGCGGCCACGGCTTTCGGTCAATCCACTTGGCCGGGAGAACTCATCGGAAAAACTTCGTGGTCTGCGGAGCAAAGAACATTCGGAGCCACCGACAACTCATTACCCGCTACCAGAAGAGCCAAGGTTATTATGGAAACATGACTTACCTAGAGGTCAACTGAGGCTACCTGAGATACGCGACTATGTTCTTTGCGGAGCAGGCCTTCCTGCCCAGCACCTCCGCCTTGGGAGCTCGGCCAGGACCAGGGTCACGAGGCCCGTTTCGGCTGGCGGCCACGGCTTTCGGCTAATCCACTTGGCCGGGAAAACTCATCGGAAAAACCTCGTGGCGTGATGGCAGGAATGTCTGCGGAGCAAAGAACATTCGGAGCCACCGACAACTCATTACTCGCCAGGTGAACAGCCGAGGTTAATATGAAACTATCCCATACCCAGAGATCAACTGAGGCTACCTTAAGCTCTCATCTCCCATGACTCTCCGTGACGAGACCTGAAAGATGGCTGTGCCACCGGGCAACCGCAGGGACTCGAACCCGAAGGCGTACTTGAACAGTACGTCGCAGGGGGCGAGGACCGAGGACGCCCGGAAGGATAGTCATATTTCAGGTCGCAGTAGGCGAGTTGTGGATGATG
>JAFDGZ010000031.1 GCA_019309045.1 Deltaproteobacteria bacterium
TCAGTTTTTCTGAGGTGGCTGTCGGCTTCGACCAGGAGCAGGCTCACCAGGAGAGCCAGCGCTGCCTCAACTGCGGCGTCTGCTCCGAGTGCATGGAGTGCGTCCGCGTCTGCGAACGAGATGCCGTCGACCATCGCATGAGCGAGCAGGAAGTGGAGATCAAAGTGGGCAGCATCATTCTGGCCACGGGTTTCGACGCCCTAGACCCTGCTTCTATACAGCAGTACGGCTACAACCGCTATGCCAATGTGTATACTGCTCTCGAGTTCGAGAGAATGAACAATGCCGTGGGTCCCACAGGCGGACGTATTTTGCTGGCCAATGGCGAGCCACCCGCCAGCGTCGGCATCATCCACTGCGTTGGCAGCCGGGACGTCAACTACCACGAGTACTGCTCCCGCGTTTGCTGCATGTACGCCCTGAAGTACGGCCATCTCATCAAAGAAAAGGTGGGCCACGACACTAGAGTGTATAACTTCTACATTGACATGCGGTGTTTCGGCAAAGGCTACGAGGAATTTTACCGCCGCTTGCAACACGAAGGCGTCATCTTCATTCGCGGCAAGCCAGCAGAGATAACAGATCAGCCGCAGAGCCTGGAGGAGGAAGGCAAACTCATTGTAGTGACGGAAGACACCCTGCTGGGCAGAAGGTTGCGGCTGCCCGTAGATATGGTGGTTCTCTGCACTGCCATGGAACCTGCCGAGGATGCAGCAGAAATGAGTCGAGTCTTTGGCGTCAGCCAGGGAAGTGATGGATTTTTCTTGGAGGAACACCCAAAGCTCGGGCCGGTGTCCACGGCCAGCGACGGCATTTTCCTGGCAGGTACCTGCCAGGGGCCCAAGGATATTCCAGATACTGTCTCGCATGCAGCTGGGGCTGCGGCGCAGGCTCTTGCTCTAGCCAGTCGAGGAAAGGTGGCGATCCCCTCCACTACCTCCTGGATCGATCCCGATGTGTGTGCCGGTTGCCAGAGCTGTATCCAGCTCTGTGCCTACTCTGCCATAGACTTCGACGAGCGCCGCCTGGTTTCCGTGATCAACGAGGCTCTCTGCAAAGGCTGCGGCAGTTGCGCTGCCTTCTGTCCGAGCGGGGCGGCACGCATCAAACATTTTACAGGCAAACAGATATTCGCAGAAATAGAAGGTATTCTTGAAGAGGTAGGTTCCTGACTGTTATTGGAGGGCAAAAATGGCTGATTTTGAGCCGACGATCATTGCTTTTGTCTGTAACTGGTGCACCTACACTGCTGCTGATCTGGCGGGTACCTCCAGACTGATTCAGCCTGCCAATGTGCGAATGATTCGCATGATGTGCACGGGCATGGTGGATCCCAAATACATCATCAAAGCCCTTCTGGAAGGTGCAGACGGGGTGCTGATAAGCGGCTGCCATCCAGGGGACTGCCACTACATCAACGGCAATCTCAAGGCCCGCCGCCGGGTAAAATTGCTGAAAGAGATCCTGCCCAGATTTGGCTTTGACGAGGCCAGATTGAAAATGACCTGGATAGGCGCCAGTGAAGGAATCGATTTTGCCGAAACCATGAAAGAACTGATGGCCGAAGTGAAAGCCCTGGGCCCCAACACTGTTCGCAAGCAGATGGTGCTGTAGGCACATCCCTGTTGCTGCTGGAGGAGAGTGATGGCTGCAGTAAGCATAATTGAAGTGCAAGAAGGAAATCCGGTCATTTCGCTGCGACAATTCTTCAAAGAACTACTCCGCCTGGACGAAGTGATCGGTCTGTTGGCGGCACAACACCTCCCTATGAAGAATGTGGTGATGCCCACCTTGATAACAGACCCTGAAAAGCTCGCGGGTGTCGATCCATTAGCGCCGGCGTTTCCCCTCAATGCAGCCAAGGTGGTGGCCAAACTCACCCGGAAGCCGTTAGGGGGAAAGATCCTGGCTGTGCTCAGGCCTTGTGAGATCCGCGCCTTTATCGAGCTGGTCAAGTTGAAGCAGGGTATGGTGACTGATGTGGTGCTGCTGGGTGTAGACTGCCTCGGCGCCTACAGTAACATCCACTATCCTCAGTTTGCCGGTGGTGATGGCCCGGAGTCGACTCTGAGATTCTATCGAAACATCTGGAACAACAAGGGGACAGCCTGCAACGATTTTGATCTGTCGGCTGCCTGCAAGGCCTGTGAACATCCTGTGGCAGACAATGCCGATATTCTCATAGGTTTGCTGGGAATGAACATTGAAGAACAGCTCCTGGTGCAGGGCAACACCGAAAAAGGTGCGGCTCTCCTGGCCCAGACGGGCATGCCGGCAGGCAGGGAGCCAGCTGAGAGAGAAGAGGCAGTGACAGCGCTGCTACAGAGCCGCTGCAATTATCGCGATCAGATGTATGCTGCCACCAGCGAGGCTACGGCTGATCTGGCCAAACTCACCAGCTATCTGGCCAACTGTGTCAACTGTTACAACTGCAGGGTTGCCTGCCCCGTCTGTTACTGCAAAGAATGTGTCTTTGTCACCGACGTCTTCGATCACGAACCATGGCAATATCTTCGCTGGGCCAGCCGAAAAGGTGTGCTCAAACTGCCTACTGATACGGTCTTTTACCATCTAACCAGGCTGGCTCACATGAGTACTGCCTGTATCGGCTGCGGCCAGTGCTCCAATGCCTGTCCGAATAACATCCCGGTCATGGAGTTGTTCAGGACTATTGCCAGCTACACCCAGGCTGCCTTCGATTGCGTGGCTGGCCGAAGTGTTGATGAACAGCCGCCTCTGTCGGTGTTTCGAGAGCATGAGTTTCCGGAAGTTACCGGCGGCAAAGAATAGGGCCGTCCTGCCTTGGAATCTGAGAGTCATCAGGAAGCGTGAGGTAAGCAAGCATGAGGAAGAAAACAGGCTCGGCTCTGGTAGTAGGGGCGGGAATCAGCGGTATTCGAGCTGCCTTGGATCTGGCCGAATTTGGCTATCAAGTCATTCTCATAGACAGGACACCTCATCTTGGCGGAGTCCTGACGCAGCTGGACTATCAGTTTCCCACTGATCACTGCGGCATGTGCAAGATGCTGCCGCTGGTGGAGCGAGATCATTCATCCCAGTACTGCCTGCGCAAGGGGCTTTTTCACGAAAATATCGACATCCTGCTTTCCACGGAATTGGTGAATCTGGAGGGGGAACCCGGCAAGTTCCAGGCAACATTGCTGCAAAAAGCCAGCATGGTCGACCCCGAACGCTGCAATGGCTGTGGGGAGTGTTCGCTTGTCTGTCCTGTGGAGGTGCCGGACGAATTCAATGCTGGTCTCAGCCTTAGAAAAGCAGTGTATTTGCCTGTACCCCACAATATTCCCAATCACTACGTGGTTGACATGGCTTCCTGCACCATGTGCGGCGAGTGTGAGAAGGTGTGTGCCACAGGCGCCATTGATTTTGGCTGGGAGGCGCGGCGGCAGTTTCGTATTCTGGTGGTAGATGATGAACTCATCATTCGGGATTCCTTGAAAGAGTGGCTCGAGGAGGAAGGCTTCCGCGTGGACATGGCCGCCTCCGGGGCCGAGGCCCTGGAGCAGCTTGGCAGGGAATCCTATCAGCTGATGCTGCTGGACATCAAGATGCCCGGCATGGACGGGGTGGAGGTGCTGCAGCGCTCCAAAGAGGTGCGCCCTGAGCTGCCGGTGGTAATGATGACCGCCTATGCTACGGTAGAGACTGCTGTGGAGGCGATGAAAATTGGCGCTTACGACTATTTGATGAAGCCTTTTGATCCAGAGACTCTTGTTCCCCTGGTAGTCAGGTTGTATGAGGGGCTCGAGCGCCGAGGCGAAAAGCAGCTGCAGGTGGGCGCAGTGATCCTGGCTGCCGGCTTTTGCTCGTACAATCCAGCTGCAGACAGGAATATCTATGGTTATGGTCTGCTGCCCAATGTGGTCACCAGCATGGAGTACGAGCGAATGGTTAGCCGCACTGGACCGAGCAGCGGCAGGCTGCTGCGGCCAAGCGACGGCAAACAGATCCGCAGGATTGCCTGGCTGCAGTGCGTAGGCTCCAGGGACCGGCAGGGGGATGCTGATTATTGTTCGGCTGTATGCTGCATGATTTCCATAAAGGAGGCCTTGCTGGCAAAAGAGCGCAGCCAGGGAGAGGTGCACACCGCCATATTCTATATGGACATGCGAACCTTTGGCAAAAACCACCAGAGGTATCGCCACAGAGCGGAGCATGATTTCGGTGTGCAGTTTATCAGGAGTCGCGTGCACTCGGTATCGCCAGCCAGCCAGGAGGGCGATATTCTGGTTTCCTACACGGATGCGGCGGGAGTGAACAGAGAAGAACCCTTTGATCTGCTGGTGTTGGCAACCGGTCAGAGACCACCAGCAGGAGCGGCGGCTCTGGCTGAGATGACCAGTGTAGATCTCAATTCCTGGGGATTTTGCCAGGTGGAAGAATTCTTCCCGAGCCGCAGCAGCCGGGAGGGTGTCCTGGTGGCTGGCTCATTTTCTGGTCTGCGCGATATTTCCGAATCTGTGGTGCAGGCCAGTTCAGCAGCATGCGCAGCCTCACAGCTGCTCCACTCCAAAGGAGGAACCCTTGCTGCAGAAGTGAGGCTTCAGGATGACTATCGAGACGTCTCTCGGGAGCCTCCTCTGTTATACGTAGCCATCTGTACTTGTGGGGGCAAACTGCAAGAGGATACAGCTCTGCAAGAAATCGAAAAAATGCTTGCCTCTCGCCCTGGAGTGGTGGGGGTAGAGCGCATTCAACGGGTTTGCACCAAAGAGGGCTGGGCGCAGCTCGAAGATGCCCTGCGGCAAAGTGAGGCCAATCGGGTTGTTATCGGTGCCTGTATGCCTTATGTGTACACAGAGAGATTGCGCCAACTGGGCCAGCGTCTCGGCCTGCAGCCGGCACTTATGGATGTGGTGGATATTCACTCTGCAGCCCTGGCTTCTGGCGACGAGCAAGGCAGCCAGCAGGGAACTGCGGCGATCTGGTCGGCCCTGGCCATGGCTATGGGCAAGCTGCAGGGCATGGATCCTCTGCCGGCGACGCAAAAGAAAATCATCCAGAAGGCCCTGGTGGTGGGTGGCGGTATCGCTGGTATGACTGCAGCTCTTGCCATTGCTGACCACGGATTCGAGGTTGTGCTGGTGGAGCAGCAGGCAGAGCTGGGTGGTAATTTGCGCTGGCTTGCCCGCACGCTTGGCAGTAGTTCTCCCAGGGAGCTTCTGGAGGCAACAGTCAAGAGAGTCGAAGACCACCCGCACATTTCTCTTTTCAAAAAGGCCCGAGTTGTGCACTCGATCGGAAGTGTTGGACATTTTCTCACCACCATCGAGAAAGAAGACGGCCTTGGCGAGATCTGCAAGCATGGCGTCGCTGTATTGGCCAGCGGCGGTGAAGAGGCGAAAACCAAATCTTATTGCTTTGGGGAAAGTGAGAGCATCGTCACCCAACTGCAGCTGGAGGAGGGGCTTGATAAGGGCAGCATTGATCCAAGAGAGCTCAAAGTGGTGGTAATGATCCAATGCGTTGATTCCCGTGAGGAGCCCCGAAATTATTGCAGCAGAGTCTGCTGCGGTTCAGCCTTGAAAAACAGTCTCTATCTTAAAAAGATTAAC
The DNA here is from genome assembly GCA_019309045.1 of Deltaproteobacteria bacterium. NCBI lineage: Bacteria > Pseudomonadati > Myxococcota > Myxococcia > Deltaproteobacteria bacterium. The sequence continues at coordinate 5,577 of JAFDGZ010000031.1, forward strand.
GAGGATATTACTGTCTATATCTTCTATCGGGACATGATGACCTACGGTTTCCGGGAGACTCAGTTCACAGAGGCCAGAGAAGCCGGGGTGCTGTTCATCCAGTACGATCTGCAGCAGAAGCCTGTGGTAACAGTGGCTGACGGCCGCCCAAGTGTGCGTGCCAGGGAACCTGTGCTGGACAGGCAGATAGTGATTCACCCAGATCTGCTGGTGCTCGGTACAGGTATTTCTCCTGGCAACAACGAGGAACTGGCAAGAATTTTTGGAGTAGACCTGGACGAAGATGGCTTCTTCCAGGAGGCGGAGTCCAAATGGAGGCCCGTTGATTTTCTCAAAGAGGGGATCTTCACCTGCGGCATTTCCCTTGGGCCGCGTGACATTGCGGAGTCCATCGCTTCTGCCGAGGCAGCGGCGCAACGGGCCTTAAGGATCCTCGGCAGGGATTGTCTGCTCGCCGGAACAGTAGTGGCAGAGGTACACCACTCTCTGTGCGCCCTCTGCGAGAGGTGCATACAGGCATGCCCATACGGGGCCAGGTGGCGGGACGAGGAGGAAGAAAAGGTAGTGGTGGACGAGCTCATGTGCCAGGGATGCGGCTCCTGTGCAACAGTATGCCCAAACAGCGCCTCGGTAGTGCGCAGCTACAGAGATCAACAGGTGTTTTCCATGATTGATGCTGCGCTGGATGAGATTTTCTAGACCCTGAGGACCGCAGATGCCCTGCTTGCCGCCGAGACCATAGAAGCAAACAGTAAAGCAAAACAGTGGAGGTCGTATGACTGAACAGCAAACATCCCAGGGCCGCATACCTCTGGCGAAAGAATCAATTGCCAGCGTTCGAGAGCTCCTCAAAGAATGTATGCAATGCGGAACTTGCACTGGTTCGTGCGCAAACAGCTACGCTATGGACATCACTCCGCGGAAGCTGTGGCGGCTCGTTCAGCTGGGCTTTCAGGAAGAGATTTTTGCCAGCAGGACCTTTTCCCTCTGCAGCAGCTGCTACTATTGCACCCTGCGATGCCCGAGAGGCTTGCCCTTGACAGAAACGATTCATGCGCTCAAGCGGCTTGCTGCTGCCCAGGGATTCGTTGCCGACAAGAAAGGTCCGCGCTTCTACCGCTCGTTTCTCGGTACTGTTCGTCGCTACGGCAGGGTGCGGGAGATGGAGCTCATGGGACGCTATTTCCTGAGCATGAAAAACCCCTTGCTGCCGCTGGCATTTGCTCCTCTTGGCGTCAAGCTGATGCTCAAAGGCAAAGTAGCACCTGAAATCCCCAGGATATTCGGCCCTGGCAAGCTGGAAGCCATATACCGCAAAGTGGAGGAACTGGAGTCAGGCTCATGAAATACTTTTATTATCCCGGTTGTTCTCTGCAGGGTACGGCCATGGAATACCACATTGCCACCAAAGCGATAATGGCTGCCCTGGTTGTGGATTTGCACGAAATCGATGACTGGACCTGCTGCGGCGCCAGTGCAGCAGAGGCGGTGAACTCTCTGCTGTCGCTCGCCCTGCCGGCACGGAACCTGGCTCTGGCCGAACTAGCAGATTCTCACTGTGACGTGGTAATTCCCTGCAGCGCCTGCTTTCTGAACCTGAAGAGAGTGGAGGTGAAGATTCGTGAAGATGCTGGACTCCTGGGGAGATTGAACGAGGTACTCGAGGTGGAGGGCCTCAGCTACTCGGGCAGCCTAAAATCCCGGCACCTCCTGGATGTGCTTGCCCATGACCTGGGTGCCGATATGATTGCTTCCCATCTCAAAAGAGACCTGGCTTCACTGCAAGTCGCCCCCTATTATGGCTGCCAGTGTCTGCGTCCCTATGGTGATTACGACGACCCTGAACAGCCACACTCCATGGAGCTGCTCATCAGAGCTCTGGGTGCTGCCGTGTTTCCCTGGACCGTGGCGGCAAAATGTTGTGGTGCTGGTCTGATGACCACTAAAAAGGAAGTGGCCCTTGAACTGACCGGAGCAATCCTGGCTGCTGCCAGAGGAGCAGACTGCATCGTGACGGTCTGCCCCATGTGCCAGATGAATCTGGAGAGTGCTCAGAGAAAGATTTCCCGCCTGCGAGGTGAGAAGTTGTCCATACCTGTGCTCTATCTGCCGCAGCTCATCGGTGTTGCCCTGGGATTGTCCGCAGAAGCTCTCAAGCTGCAAGCCAACATGATTCCTGCTCGCTCCCTGCTGACAAAGGTGGCTGGGTAGGGTAATAGTCGTTGTCGCAGCTAACCTGTACTTTCCCTGGAGGCAGATTGAAAGACAAGGCATCCAAATGAAAGAATAGCAGTCTAAGCCAGCAGATTGATGAAATATTCTTACCGTGGAAACATTTTTGTGCTATATTGGCAACATTCCATATGAGGGCTGGCTTTCTGCAAAGAGTCTGCTTGCGGGGTTGCTTTCCGAAACTGGTGTTGATGGCTAACTGAGTTACCCGGCATCTGCTTTTCCTGCGGTTCGTCTCGTGTCCGATTCCCTCTCGGTTCTTCATTTGCAAACTATCAGGGCGAATTAAGCCAAGGGCCCACGATGGTTACAAAGTAGATTTTCATTTGCCGGTGTGTTGTCTGCCTCTGGTAGTTTTTCCCTGCGGGGAGAGAGGCAAGCCTCATGGCCCCAGATGGTAGGATCTAGCCGTCCAGGTGTTATTGTTGTTGAAAACACTGCTTTTGCTACCTGTATGATGCAGGGGCGCGTTCAATGGGCTTTCTCCTGTTAGAAAGCCACAAGTCAATTGGGGAAGAGGAAGATGTTTTTCTCCGCTACTCTGTATTGTGCCCTCCTTGTTTTTGCACTAGGTACAGCTTATAAAATTTCGATCTGGTTTCGCGCCGCAATTCCTGGAGATAGAAGAGCAATTCCCGCTTCTAGCAGGCTGTCAGCTGCAGTCAGAGGGATCGTCTCCACCCTGGGCAGTGCGAAAATCGTGACGCTGTTCAGGGTTTTTTTTGTAGACGTCCTCCTGCAGATAAGGCTGCTTCGGCAGGACTTTCTCAGGTGGTTCATGCACATTTGTATCTATGGCGGTTTCATGCTGCTCCTGCTGATGCATGCCCTGGATAAATTCATTACGCAGCCGCTTTTTCCTGGATATTTCCCAACTCTTAACCCCTTCATGTTCTTGAGAGATCTTTTCGGTGCTCTGGTCCTGCTGGGTATTATTATAGCGGTCTACCGGCGCTATATCTTGAAGGTTCCGAGTCTGCGGAGCCGCGGGCAGGATCACTATGCTATCCTGATCCTGACAGTGATCATCTTGTCAGGCGTGTTGTTGGAAAGTAGCAAGATTACCTCTTACTCTAGATTCAAAGAAATGGTCAGTGAGTACACGGTGGCCGCCGATGAAGAAGAACTCAGGACACTGGAGGCCTACTGGGTAAAGGAGCTCGGTCTGGTCTCACCGCAACTATCTGGGCCTTTCGATGCGGCAACCCTGGAGATGGGCAAAGAAGCTCACGAGATGAACTGCGCTGAATGCCATTCACGGCCGCAGTCCGCTTTTCTCAGCTACGCTTTGTCCAGGGCTATCAAGCCCATAGCCCTGACTCTGGATCGGGTCAACATTCTTGCCATTTTCTGGTATATTCACTTTCTTGCCTGCTGGCTGGGCCTTGCCTATTTGCCCTTCAGCAAGATGTTTCACATATTTGCCGGTCCCCTGAGTCTTCTTGCCAACGCCGTCATGGAAGAGGGGAAATCACTGCCTGCCAATGTGGCCACCAGGGAAGTAATGGAACTGGATGCTTGTACCCACTGCTGCAGTTGCAGTGTGAGCTGCTCCATGAGCGCGGCCTTTGCAAGCATCGGCAATGTGAATATTTTGCCGTCGGAGAAGTTAGCCGCAGTCAAGGCCTTTATAACTGGCAACAATATGACGGAGCAGCAACTGAGGCTGCTTCGCCAGGGGCTCTACCTGTGCACCAGTTGCAATCGCTGCACTGAGGCATGCCCAGTGAGCATACACCTTCAGGATCTGTGGCTGCACCTGAGGGAAAACCTTCTGCAACGAGGAGAGCCAGAACTGCTTGCCCTGACGCCCTTTTCTTACACTCGCGGCCTGGGGAGGCAAGAGCTGCTTGCAGAAGATTACCTGGCACCATTGACGGCAGCCAGGGAGGCTATTATAGAGAAATGGGGGGAGGTGGCAGGGCCGGACAGGGTTCCAGGCCTAAAGCCTCTCGACCAGGAATTCAAGAGCAGTCTCGATTTATCCACGCAGGCGAGCACATTCTCCGCCTGCTTCAACTGCCAGACCTGCACCACAGTGTGCCCGGTGGTGGCCAGTTTCGAGCACCCTCAGGAGGAACTAGGTCTGTTGCCGCATCAGATTATGCATGCCTGTGCACTTGGCCAGCGCGACTTGGCCCTGGGCTCCTATATGCTATGGGATTGTCTTAGCTGCTACCAGTGTGAGGAGCAGTGCCCGCAGGGAGTGTGTCTCACTGAGGTGTTCTATGAATTAAAGAGTCTAGCCATAAAGCAGTTTGCCGAAAAAATTTCCCAAAAAGAGGGAAGATGACCGTGAAATATGCGCTCTATCTTGGCTGTCAGATTCCGGCTCGTCTCAGCCAGTACGAATACTCCGCCCGAGCAGTATTGCGGAAACTAACAGTAGAACTGGTGGACATAAAAGAGTTCAACTGCTGCGGTTATCCGCTGAGAAGCTTCGATTTTCGCACATTCGTCTTTTCTGCCGCCAGGAACCTGGCTCTCGCTGCCAGGGCAGAATTGGACATGATAGTTCTCTGCAAATGTTGCTTCGGCAGCCTCAAGAAAGTGGAGCACCTGTTGCATCAAGATTCTGCCTGGCGGGATGATATCAATGGCCTTCTCAGCAAAGAAGGGCTGCGGTACACAGGAGATATTGAGGTCCGTCATCTCCTTTCTGTGCTTTACCACCAGGTGGGCCTGGAAGCCATAAAGGACAAAATAGAAAAGCCGTTCCATGCTCTGAAAATTGCAGCCCATTACGGCTGCCACGCCCTGCGGCCGAGCAGGATTGTCCAGTTCGACGACCCACTGGCCCCCTCCATATTTGATCAACTGGTAGAGGCAACCGGAGCAGAGAGCATCTCCTGGGCGGCACAACTGGAGTGCTGTGGCGCGCCCCTGGGCGGCGTAAACGACGAACTATCTATGAGCCTTACCGAGAAGAAGCTTACAGACGCCCAAAGATCTGGAGCAGAATACCTTTGCACTGCCTGCTCCTACTGCCAGCTCCAGTTCGATGTTGTCCAGGGCATTATGGTGGACAGGCAGGGGAAAGACCACGGGCTTGCTGCCATTCTCTACCCTCAGCTCCTTGGTCTGAGCCTGGGTATCCCCAGGGATGCCCTGGGGTTTGCTCTGCACAGGCTGCCCGCAGACGACATAGAGAAGTACCTGGCAGCGGAACCTCAGGGAGAAGCAGCGGAGGCGTGAACACCTTTCCACGGATGTATATTCTTTCACCTTACCAGACGAGGTACAGGTTTTCCATGTTTACTGTAACGGCGAGAAAGGAGAATAACCTATGACCGGGGCGGTGATGGTGGTGGGAGGCGGCATCGCCGGCATGCAGACATCTTTGGACCTGGCCGATTCCGGCTACTATGTCTATCTGGTGGAGAGATCAGCTTCCATAGGTGGTCTCATGTCCCAGTTGGACAAGACATTTCCCACCAACGACTGTGCCATGTGAATCATCTCCCCCAAACTGGTCGAGGTCGGCCGGCATCTGAACATTGAACTCCTGACTCTTTGCGAAATAGAGGATATCTTCGGGGAGGCTGGGGATTTTACGGTCAGGCTCAGACAGCATCCTCGCTATGTTGATATGAACAAATGCATTGCCTGCGGCACCTGTGCGGAAAAATGCCCCCGCAAGGTAGCCAATGAGTACAATGCGGCGCTCGACAAACGCAAAGCAATCTACGTGCAATACGCCCAGGCAGTGCCGCTCAAATACACTATTGACGCTGAGCACTGCATCTATTTCGAGAAAGGCAAGTGCAAAGCCTGTGAGAAATTCTGTCCCACCGGCGCCATTGATTTTGCTGATCAGGAAAAAGAATTGAGCCTCAAAGTGGGGGCCGTTGTCATTGCCCCCGGGGCAAATGTGTACGACCCTGCCGTCTACGATGTCTATGGCTACAAAAGATTTGCCAATGTGGTAACCAGCTTGGAGTTTGAACGCATGCTGTCCGCCACCGGCCCCTATGGCGGGCACCTGCTGAGGCCTGCTGACGGCAAAGAACCGGAGAAAATCGGTTGGCTCCAGTGTGTCGGCTCCCGTGACATTCATCCGGGGACCAATCCGTATTGTTCTGGTGTGTGCTGTACCTACGCCATCAAGGAGGCCATTGTTGCCAAGGAGCACCTCCGGAATTTGGCTGCTACTGTCTTCTATATTGATATACGCACCCATGGCAAGGATTTTGAGAAATACTACAACCGGGCCAAAGAGATGGGGGTTCGCTTTGTCAGAGCAAGAATCGGCAAAGTGCGGCCAGCAGATGCAAAAGGCAATCTGCGCCTCTGCTACACCAACGAGGCCGGTGCCCGGATCGAGGAGGATTTTGATCTGCTGGTGCTTTCTGTGGGGCTCCAGCCAGCGGTCCGGACAAAGCATCTGGCCAGTACCTTGGACATTCTGCTTGATCAGTATGGTTTTGTCGAAACGCCCACCTTCAAGCCAGTGAGTACATCGAGAGGCGGGATTTACATATGTGGTACTGCCAATGGTCCCAAAGACATCCCGGACGCAGTGATGGAGGCAAGTGCTGCAGCCTGTGCTGCTTCCTGCAGTCTGGCAAAAGTTCGGGGCACTCTGGCGCGCGAGAAACCCACCGTGCCATTGCAAGAGGTTTCTTCTGAGAAGCCGCGGATCGGTGTGTTTGTCTGTAACTGCGGTGTCAATATTGGCGGAGTGGTGCGTGTTCCCGAAGTTGTTGATTATGCCAAGAACCTGCCCAATGTGGCATATGCCGAGGAAAACCTTTTTTCTTGTTCCCAGGATGTGCAGGAGGCCATACGGCAGGTAATCATTGCAGAAAGACTGAACAGAATCGTGGTGGCAGCTTGCTCGCCGCGCACTCACGAACCACTATTCAGGGAGACCTTAGAATCTGCTGGCCTCAGCAAGTATTTATTTGAGATGGCCAACATCCGCAACCAGGACTCGTGGGTACACCAGAATGACCCGGATGCCGCCACCTTGAAAGCCAAGGACCTGGTACGCATGGCAGTAGCCAAGGCTGCGCTTCTTGCTCCGCTTGAGGAACAACACTTTCCCATTACCCAGACAGCATTGGTGGTTGGAGGAGGTCTGGCGGGCATGCAGGCCGCCCTCAGCATTGCCGACAGCGGCTTTGCTGTCCATCTGGTGGAAAAAACAGCACAACTGGGCGGCCAGGCTAACCACATCCAGTGGAACTGGAAGGGGCAAGATGTGCAAGCATTCCGGACGTTGTTAGAGGAGAAGATTCGTCAACATCCTCTCATCAACATACATCTTGGCACAGAAATAGATTATGTGAACGGCTTTGTGGGCAATTTCCGCTCCACTCTCAGAAAGACAGGAAGCGGCAGGCAGGCCATTACAGTGGAGCACGGCGTCATAGTGCTTGCTACCGGGGCAAGACCTTACAAGCCTGAAGAGCATCTATATGGCAAACACCCGCACGTTTTCATCTGGCATGAACTGGATGAACTGGTGGTGCGCCAAGATCCAACTGTGGCTGAGGCGCGTTGCGGCGTCTTCATTCAATGTGTTGGCTCCAGGAACCAAGAACGTCCATATTGCAGCCGTATCTGCTGCAGCTACAGCCTGACGGCAGCGCTCAAAATCAAGAAAATAAATCCCAGGGTGAATCTTTACATCCTTTACAGAGATATCCGCACCTACGGTCTCAGGGAAGATCTTTATGCCAAGGCCCGCTCCCAGGGGATAATGTTCATCCGCTATGATTCCCAGAACCCGCCCAAGGTGACGGTGGGAGAGGATGGGGCTCTGGAGATCACGGTTGTGGATCAGGTGCTGCGGCGGTTGGTCAAGTTGCAGCCCGACTTCATCAATCTGGCCAGCGCAATTGTTCCTTCTGCAGTGGACGAGTTGGCCCGGATACTGAAAGTAGCAGTCAACCAGGAAGGCTTTTTCCAGGAAGCACACGTAAAATTGAGACCGGTTGATTTTGCTACAGACGGCATTTTTGTATGCGGTCTAGCTCACTATCCGAAAGACGTGGACGAGTCTCTTACGCAGGCTATGGCGGCGGCGAGTCGTGCCGTGGCCGTGCTGGCAAAAAAACAATGGGTGAGCAGCGGTCAGGTGGCCCGGATTGATGAAACAACCTGTGTTGGCTGCCAGGGATGTGCCCAGGTGTGCCCCTACGGGGCTGTAGAGTATGTGGAAAGAGAGCGCATCTGCCAGGTCAATGTGGCCTTGTGCAAGGGCTGCGGCAGTTGCGCCGCAGCCTGTCCCTCAGGCAGTGCCCGCTTGCTCGGCTTCGAACGCCAGCAATTGCACGCCCAAATCACTGCCTTCATGCAAGCGTGAAGACGGAGCCCGACTGGCGCCGTTGCCTGTGCTCAACCTCTGCCCTCAGAGGGCCGAAGCAACACTACAGCCAGATTCTACCAGCACCAGGGCAGCGGTTGTGCCTGCCGCTTTCTAGAAGACGCACATTTTTTGTGCGAGAAATTCGATTTGACTCGATCCCGCCTTTCTGCTACTTTCCATCGGCATACAAACAAAGAGCTTTTTCAAACGATTGCCCAGCAAAGAAGCCAAAGCGGCTGAATTTGCGGTCCAGGTAAGAGGAAGGAAGGGTGAAGCAGGGGATGAAGATACTCGTTATCGGCAGCGGTGGTCGCGACCATGCCATTGCCTGGAAGTTTTCCCAGAGCCCCAGGGTGCGAAAGGTCTATGTGGCCCATGGCAATGCCGGCATTTCTCAAACAGCGGAATGTGTCAATGCCAGGACCATAGAGGAGATGGCAGCATTTGCCGCCGAAGAGCGCATTGATCTGACCTTTGTGGGTCCCGAGAGTCCCTTGTCTGCTGGCATTGTGGATCTTTTTGAACAGCAGGGACTAGCCATTGTGGGGCCGACCAGGGCGGCAGCCAGGTTGGAGTACTCAAAATGCTACGCCAAGGAGTTGATGAGGGATCTGGGCATTCCGGTGGCAGACTTTGAAATTTTTGACGATCCTGCCCGGGCACGCGACTATGTACGGCAGGTGGGCTACCCGGTGGTGGTCAAGGCTGACGGACTTGCTGCTGGCAAGGGCTCACTGGTGTGCGACGATGTTGCTCAGGCTGAAGAGGCCGTTCATCTCCTCATGGAAAAGTGCATCTTCGGAGACTCCGGCAAGAAGGTGGAAATAGAAAGGCGGCTTTACGGTAGAGAGCTGTCGTTTTTCTGCTTCACCGACGGCGATTCAGTCATGCCAATGGTGGCGGCGCAGGATTACAAGAGGGCCAGAGACAACGACGAAGGCAAGAATACCGGCGGCATGGGATCCTACTCTCCTCATCCCTGGCTGACTGAAGAGATGTCGCGCAGCATCATGGACCGCGTAATACTGCCCCTGATTCACGGTTTCAGAGAGAAAACAGGAATCGTGTACAAAGGCGTGCTCTACGCAGGCTTGATGCTGGTGGAAGAAGGCGAGGACATCATCCCCTATGTGCTGGAGATCAATATCAGGCAAGGGGATCCCGAGGCCCAGGTGATCTTGCCGCGCCTGGAAAACGACCTGGTGGATATTTCCGAGGCCATTGTGGAAGGGAGACTCCACGAGATCCAGCCCCGCTGGCACCCTGACTACCGTCTCTGCCTCATAGCGGTAAGCGGCAGGACAAGAGGGAAAAAGGGATGGTACAAGGGATATCCCGAGCGCTACAAGATCGGCGTGCCCATCAGCGGCCTGGGACAGGTCGATCAGGAGTGCCTGGTTTTCCATTCCGGCACAGGCTTTGGTGAAGATGGCCGACTCATCACCACTGGCGGCCGAGTCCTCTGTATTGTCAGCAGAGGGCGAAGCCTGGCAGAGGCTAGAGACAAAGCCTATCGGGAAATGGCCAAAGTGGAATTCCAGGGAATGTACTACCGAAGCGATATCGGCAAGGAGTAAGACCATGCCCTTCCCGGGTATGAAAGCAATCACAGCTGTCGGCGACTATCCCAGCGTTGGCATTGTTATGGGAAGCGACTCCGATCTGCCGATAATGCAGGAAGCACTCGAAACACTGGTCTCTCTCGGAATTTCTGCCGAGATTACAGTTGCCTCGGCTCACCGTTCTCCAGCGCGAGCGAGCCAGTATGCCAGAGCCGCTCTAAAGCGGGGCCTCAAAGTGATTATCGCCGGTGCTGGCGGGGCTGCCCATCTTGCCGGAATCTTGGCAGCCGAGACTACTCTGCCAGTGATAGGAGTGCCCATTGGCTCTTCGCCACTGGGTGGATGGGATGCGCTGCTGGCCACGGTGCAGATGCCAGCCGGCATTCCAGTAGCCACCATGGCGGTGGGCAAGGCCGGTGCCCGCAATGCTGCCATTCTGGCGGCGCAGATTTTGGCAGTCGGCGACTCTGCCATCAGAGAAAGACTGCGGCACTACAAACAGGAGCTTGCCCGCAAGGTGGAAGAGAAGGCTGCCTCTTTGGAGGAACACCTCAGAGCTAAGCAAGAGAATGGTTCTCCTTCTTAAGTCTTCCCTGGATTCGTCCAGCCATAGTGTCAAAAAAGCTGCAGAGATCATACGTGGGGGAGGGGTAGTGGCCTTCCCCACGGAGACCGTTTATGGACTCGGCGCCCTTGCCAGCAATGCAGCTGCCGTAGAACGAATATACCGCCTCAAGAGGCGCAGCCGTGACAAACCCATCAGTATCTTGATCCCTGATCCTGCCCAACTTCAGCATTATGTAGCTGACATTCCTCCAGGTGCCCGACGGTTGATGGCCCGCTTTTGGCCTGGACCACTGACCCTCCTCTTTCCTGCTGTCCCGGAGGTGCCCTCCCTGCTCATGGGCGGCAGTGGCAAGATTGGCATACGGCTTTCATGTCATCCTGTTGCCAGTCTGCTGGTGAGGCAGATTGGCGCGGCTATTACCGCCACCAGTGCCAATCGCTCGGGGGCGCCCAGCTGCTGCAGCTGCGCAGAGGTAATCGAGCAGTTTGGCTCAGAGTTAGATGCGGTAGTCGACGGCGGCTTGACGCCCGGGAGCAAAGGCTCTACAATTGCCGATGTAACTACCCGTCCTCCCGAGATTTTGCGAGTTGGGGTGATTTCGGCTCGCGAGGTTCTCACCTGTTGGCAAGGTGGGGAACCGCAGGCTGAAGACTCCTCCTGAGAGGGTGCTCTATCTGCCCTGCTCAGCACACAGAGGGTGGCAATACTTCTACTCACAAAATAAGTGTACTGCAGCCGACTAAGCGATGCAGGCACCCCCAATGAGAAAACCCTTTTCGACAAAATTTTTTGAAATGGTGCGAGGGAACCTGATCTCGCGGGTTTTCGGCTTCCTGCGCGAGGTGGTGGTGGCCTTCTACTTCGGGGCCAGCCGGGCCACGGACGTTTTTGCTATAGCTTTCACCATTCCCACTCTTTTCCGGCGAATCCTTGGCGAGGACATGGTGGAGAAGGCCTTTCTGCCTTCCTTCCGGCAGCTAGTGGCGGCGGGTCACTTTCGACGGGCCTGGCTTCTGGCAAGACGGACATTTTTCCTGATGGTGGGCTGTCTCCTCCTTCTCATGGCTCTCTGCTACCTTTTTGCTCCCAATCTGGTAGGGGTGATTGGCGCTGGTCTGGATGTAGAGGGATTTGAACAGGCGAAGCAGATGACCTACTATGTGCTGCCATTCATGCTGGTGATAGGCTTGGCAGCGTTCACGGGGGGGCTGCTGCTCTTTCTGGATGCAACAGGGGTCTATGCCTTCGCCCCTGTGTTTCTCAGCGTTGGCGTCATCCTCGGCATTGTTGTCTTCAAGCCATTTATGGGGATGTACAGTATTGCCCTGGGTTTTGTGCTCGGCGCTCTCCTGCAGTTGTTTTTCCAGGTACCTTTTCTGGTCCGAGCAGCTCGCCGCAACTGTCTGCATATAGAGTCTGTGCTTCGACCTGAAGGGGAATCCCTGCCCGAGCTCCGGGAAGTGGGCCGACAATCGGGCTGGATTTTTCTGCAGTCTCTGGCCAGCAAGACAGTGGAAGTGGTTGATCGTCTGCTGGCCTCCTTTCTGGTTCCTGGCAGTGTGGCGGCTCTTTATTTTGCTCAGAGGCTGGTGCAGGTACCCAACGCGGTGCTCGGTCTCTCTGTAGGCAGAGCCGGCGTCACCGACCTGAATGATCAGGTACAAAAGGAAGACTGGCAAGGTTTTCGCTGCACCGTGGTCAAGGCAATTCGTTACAACATCAGCACCATGCTGCCAGTGACAGTCTTCATTGTTTCTCTTTCGGCGCCCATAACTGCCATCATTTTTCAGCGCGGTGCCTTTGGCAGCAGTTCTGTGCAGCTCACATCACTGGCATTTGCCTTGTACGGTTTGGGGCTTCTCGGCATGAGCATCTGGAGTCTCTATACCAGGATTTTCCCGGCACTGGCCAGAAATGAGATTCCCCTCTATACTTCACTGCTCTGTGCTTTGCTGAATGTGGCGCTGAGCCTGCTGCTGGTTCACACACCACTCAAACATGGGGGCCTGGCCCTGGCCTCCTCTATTGCCTTCACGGTCAATGCGCTGCTCCTCTTCTTGGCGCTCAATGGTGAACTGCGCAAGCGGGGTCAGAGGGCAGTGGGCTGGCAGGACCTGCGTGAGACGGTATTGTCAATTGCTCTGGCCAGCGCCATGGGCGGGTTGATCGCCTGGGGCGCCTATGGACAGCTGCACAGTACGGCAACCCTGGCCCGAATGCCCGTCCTGTTGTTTCACTGGGGAGAGGTCATTGCTCTGGGTGCAGCTCTTGGCGCCGGAGGCCTGGCTTTTCTCTGCTGTCTTGGCTACTGGGGTTCGTTTCATCATACAGGCGGTCTGCTGCCGGAGCGGGTCATCCTCACTGGCGGCGGCACTGGGGGGCATGTGAATCCGGCACTGGCCATAGCTGAAAGCATCAAAGAACAGAGTCCAGCGGCAGAATTTCTTTATGTGGGAGTTCAGGGGAGGGCTGAGTCAGTTATTGTTACCAGGGCCGGTTATCCCATTCGCTATGTGCGGGCCCTGCCTTTTCCTGGACTGCGACCTTCTTGGTCTCTTGTTCGCTTCGTGCTGGCACTGCTGCAGGGAGTTGTCCATTCTTTCTGGCTCATAGCAACGTTTCGGCCCAATCTCATCATTGGCACTGGCGGTTATGCCAGCGCGCCTCTCATTCTAGCCAATACTTTCATGCGTGCTGTTGGCATGAGCCGGGCTCGCGTCATTATCCACGAACAAAACAGCGTGCCCGGCAAACTGAACCATCTCATAGGCCGTCGGGCTGACCAGGTGCTGCTGACTTTCCCGCAGACCAAGCACTATTTCCCTAGAAACAGTGCGGTCGTCGGCTATCCAGTGCGGCGCTCTGTTACTGACAAGGCGGGTTCTGTGAACAAAGAGAAACTCCCCTTTGCCGTGCCTGCTGGCAGGCGGGTGGTCTTTGTGTTCGGCGGTTCCCAGGGTGCTCGGGCCATCAATAGGGCGGTGGTGGATGCCCTGGGGCACCTGGGCCAGCGCAAGCAGGAGATCTTCATCATCCATGGGGTGGGGCTCATGAATGGGCCCCAATATTATGCCTGGGAAGACACCAGCGAACGACTGCACCGCACCTACGATGAAGCACAGAGACAGGAAATTGCTTCCTATTACTATGCTCAGGACTATTTTCACAACATCGGCGATATTTATGCCATCAGTGATCTGGTGGTCTGCCGTGGCGGTGCGGGCAGTCTCAACGAAATATCAGCCATGGGAAAACCGGCCCTCATCATCCCCAAGGCCAATTTGCCTGGAGATCACCAGGTGATGAATGCCAGGGCCATGAGCAAGGCTGGGGCAGCAGAGATCATTTACGAAGATACAGTCATTGAGGAGGGTGCTCTGCTCGAGAGGGTGGACGGCAAGGAACTTGCTGCACGAATATTGTCCCTGTTGGACGCGCCTGAACGTCTCGAACGGATGGCCGCCTGTTCGCGCAACTTCATGAAACAGGACGCCCTGCAACGGATCATGTCAGAAATATACCATGGCAATCAGCAGGAGCAGCCCTCCGGTGAAGAGCCCACCGAGTGGGAGCCTCCTTTGCTGGGAAATGAGCAGCTGCTGGCCCGCCTGCAACAGGTAAGGCAGCAGCTGCCTGAGCGCTACCATCCCAAGATGGTGGTGCCTTCTCCGGACGACCTGGAATACTATCGCCATCGGGCTGCTTCTTTGCTGGCGGCTCCTCACTGGCAGGAGCGCAATCTTGGAGTCAAGCTCATCGGACTATTGAAGCATGCAGAAAAGCTACCCTCTCTCCTTTATTTGCTCACAGAACGAAAGCCTGTGAGCAGGTTGCAGCGACTCTTTGGCGGCGATTACCAGCAGGTGGGCTTTATTCGGCGCAATATCCTGACCGCTCTGCAAATGCTGGATGTTTGGGACAGTGAGATAGAGGCTCGGGTGTTGGAGTCCTTGGAAGACGGCTATTATGAAGTAAGAGCCCAGGCAGCTCGAACCATGGCACACTTTGCCGACAGACTCAACGACCGGAGGCTGGCTGAAGAGAAGTTGCTGGCGCTTCTTGCTGATCCTTCCTTTGAGGTAGTTCTAGAGGCTGCCCTGGCCTTGGGAAAAGTGGCGGATGACGAACAGGTGGCGGAGCAGTTGCTGGAGCTGCAAGAGCATCACTACTGGCAGGTTCGCAATGCAGCCCTCAGATCGGTTGCCGCCCTGGTGGAAAGAGGCGTCATCAGGGACCGGGCCCGCATACAATGGCGTGTGGAGAGTTTCATCTTGACAATGACCGATTTCAGGCCTCACTTTGCAATCAAGGAGACCTATCGTCGGCTGATCAGCCTTTGCAGGGATAATAGCACTGAGAATGATGCAGATGCCGGTTAGCATCACTGTGAGCAGGCTATTGAGTGTATGTGCTGCAAGACTCTTAGAGAACACTCTTTGTTGATACGCCAGCAGGCATGGCCTGCACACGGAGACAGCCCTGGAGGAAGCCAATGATATACCATCTTGGTCGCTGGCTGCAGAGCCAGTTCGAATGGCTTGGTTTTTTTCGGCTGGTCAACTATTTGAGCTTTCGCTCGGTGATGGCGGCGCTCACGGCTGTGCTGATCGTCTTTATCCTGAGCCCCAGGTTTATCCGAGCCATGCACCGGCGGCATTTTCTGGATCACATTCGGGAGACGGGCATCTCCTCGGCCTTTGACAAGGCTGGCACCCCCACCATGGGAGGGGTGCTCCTGGTGGTGGCCGTGGCCGTCTCTGTAATGCTGTGGTGCAACCTGACCAATTCGTTCTTGCTCCTCTGTATGGGGGCAATGCTCTGGTTCGGTGGCATCGGCTTCTGGGACGACTGGTTGAAAAGTAAACATGGCAGCGGCCAGAAGGGACTCGGTGAAATAACCAAGCTGCTTCTGCAGACGGCCTTTGCCCTGCTGTTCATTCTTTTCTTTCTAGGGCCTTACTCGCCTGTGGGCCAAGATGTGGCGAGCAAACTTTACGCTCCCTTCGTCAAGAGACCGTTGTTGGATGTGGGAATCATCTATGGCGTATTCCTGCTTATTTTCATGCTCCTGGTGGCCAACGCCGTGAACATAACCGACGGTTTGGATGGCCTGGCCATCACTCCTTCCATTTTTGTGGTCGCAGTGCTCGGGGTGTTTGCCTATGTGATGGGCAACAAGATCTACTCGGCATACCTCCAGTATCCCTATCTGCGGGGCGCGGGGGAATTGACTGTATTTGCCTCGGCATTCATTGGTGCCGGTCTCGGTTTCCTCTGGTACAATGCTTATCCGGCCCAGATTTTTATGGGGGATACAGGCTCCCTTGCCATAGGAGGTGTGGTGGCGGTGATCAGTGTTCTTCTAAAGCAGGAGCTGCTTTTCCCATTGCTGGGTGGGCTGTTTCTTGTGGAGGCCCTCACCTCACAGATCCAGGACAAGATAGGTGTTCGCTGGCTGGGCCGGAGAATATTTTACAGGGCCCCGCTGCATCACGGCCTGCAACACCGGGGTTTTGCAGAAACCAAGGTGGTCATCCGTCTGTGGATTGTTTCTGGCATCCTGGCACTAATTGCTCTCGCCACTTTGAAACTGCGTTAACTAGACATCCTCTTTGCAAAAATCCTCAGCCAATCACCAGCAGCAAACAGCGAGACTGGTTGCCGTATGGGTCTATGCTCACAGGAGTGTAGCGCGGCAGGCACTGGTCTTTGCGGCCAGCTAACCGCGTGGCTTTTACAGCCCTGGTTTGCAAGGCGGCGACGCAGCAGAGGCTCCCGGGAAAGGCCAGGACTTGTCCTGGCGTCGAGTTATGTGAGGGGCAGTCATTTTGGAATGAAACATGCATTCATCCCCGAGTTGATGGATGGCTATTCCCACAATTGTGTGGTTTGAAACACCTTAGAGCGAGCGCCGAGCAACCGGTTTTTCTTCTCCTGTACTGAATTCTCTGCTGGTGGAGAAGTAGGGTGCTGCTGAGGACGACCGTGGTCCGTAAGCTGCGCATACCAATATTCATCAAGTTTACCTCCCTGGCGACCCTGGGAATCCTGGTGATAATTTCTACTATCAGTATGAGCGTACTCAGTCGGCAGCGGCAGCAGTATACCAGGCAGTTGATCAAGTTCGGCGCCACCATGGCGCGCTATGTGGCTACCAACAGTCCGGAGGACTTGCTGGAAGGAGTTGAGCTATCCCTCTACCAGCTGGTCAGCAGGATCGCCAAGAACGAAGAAGTGGTTTTTGCTCTGATCTGTAACAACAAAGGGATAGTGCAGGCCCACAGTGACATCAGCTTGGTGGGAAGCCGCTATCTCGCCCCTGCCATGCTGCAGCCGGTGAAAACTGACGGCAATCTCGAGGTGCACAGCTATCATAAAGGAGATGAAACCCTGCTGCTCTTTTCGGTGCCAGTCATGTACCAGAAGGTTGAGGTGGGGGAAGTTTATCTGGCACTGACTACCAGGTACATTGAAGACAGTATTTCCAATGCCAAGGTCTTTATTTTTATCCTCACCCTGGCCATAACTATCACGGGAATTGCCATGAGCATGATTCTCAGCCTCTACTTTTCCCGGCCGATCCAGCGGCTGGTGAAGGGGGTGGAGGAGATTGGCAAGGGGAACCTTACTTATCGGGTAAATCTTGCCCGCAATGATGAACTCGGTGATCTTGCCGAAGCCTTCAACCGCATGGCAGAGGACCTGCGGTTGAAAGAACGCATTCAGACCTCATTTGGTCGCTATGTGACTCCAGAGATCGTCGAGCGGATTCTTGCCAGTCCTGATGACGAGTGGCTGAAGGGTGCCCGCCTGGAGACCACAGTGGTTTTTGTGGACATTCGCGGTTTTACTTCTCTAGCCGAGCGAACAGAACCCGAGATGATTGTTGAACTGCTGAATTCCTATTTCACTCTGGTGACAGATGTCATCATCAAGCATGGCGGCTATCTGGACAAATTTGTCGGTGACTCGGTAATGGGGGTGTTCGGGGCGCTCGCTGTTGATCCACTGCACCCCGAACGGGCGGTGCAGGCTGCAGTGGAGGTGCGGCAAAGTCTTGTTGCCCTGAATCAGAAACACGGCAGGGAAGCCGATCCCATCCACGTTGGCATCGGTATAAATACAGGCGAAGTGGTTGCCGGCAATCTGGGATCGAACAAGCGCATGGAATACACCGTGATCGGCGACAATGTCAATGTGGCCTCACGGCTTACCGATCTGGCAGGATTGGATGAGATTCTCATCAGTGAGCAAACTTATCTCAGGGTTAAAGACAATCCGGGGTTTGCTCTGCGAGAACGTGGCAATGTGGAAATCAAAGGTAGGCAGGAGCCAGTAAAGGTCTATGAGGTACTGGATTATGTGGAACAGGCTGTGGCGGAGCAGTAACTCCGCCGTAAGACCCGTGATAGTGGCAGCAGCAGTCTTTGTTATGCTGCTTTGCCCACCGCTTCGAGGAGAAGGATCTGCCTTTTGTCTCTGGCCTTCCACGCCTCTGTCAGCGGAAGAGGCCCAACAGCTGCCCACATTTCAGTCAGAGAAGACCGTGGTCTATGTGGTGAAACAGGGTGATAGCCTGCCAGAGCTGGCCCAACGGTTCTACGGAGATCCACAAAAGGGCTGGCTCATTAACCAGGCGAATGACGGAGTGGAGCTGCTTCCCGGACAGGTTCTGGTTATACCGCTGGAGCCAAGCAATCTAGGAGGACTCCAGCAGGAGGGCTATCAGCTGGTGCCCGTGCTGACTTACCATCACTTCAGCAGGCAGTGCAAAACGGCACTCTGCATGCCTATTGACAAATTTAGCGATCAGATGGCTTTCTTGAAGCGGCAGGGCTATCATACGGTGAGCATGAAGCAGGTGCTGAGGTTTCTCTCTTATGAAGAGCCGCTGCCGCCGAAGGCCATAGCCATAACCATCGACGACGGTTACAGCTCTGTCTACGATCTTGCCTATCCGGTGCTGCAACGCCTTGGCTTCAAGGCCACTCTGTTTATCTACACCGATTTCATCAATAGCAGTTCTAACGCTCTGAGCTGGAACCAGCTGAAGGAGCTAGCAGAAGCAGGTTTTGAAATTGAATCGCATACTCTCAGTCATGCAGATCTGACGCGCAAAAAGCCAGGGGAGAGTGACGCCGGCTACCTGGCCAGGGTGAGGCGGGAGCTGGTGGAATCTCGTCGGCTCATCAAAAAAAAGGTGGGCCAGGAAGCAGTATGGCTTGCCTATCCATATGGTCGATTCAATGATCTGGTGATCACCATGGCCAAACAGGCGGGCTATCGTGGTGGCGTTTCAGTAATGCGCGGTACGAATCCTTTTTTTGCGGATCCGTTCAAAGTAAAAAGATATCAGGTCTTTAATTCGGTCTCGAAGCAGTCGCTTCTTACCATGTTGAAGACGTTTGCCCGGGAAAATCTTCAATGAAAGGTCGGCTGTTTATCTGTTTGCTCTGGCTCTGTTTTTGCGGCAGCATCATCAGCGGCTGTGCTGCGTGGCAAAACAGCTTTTGGGACACGCCTTTGCAGAGGAAAAGGACAGCGGAGGCTCGCCTGCAGCAAGTGCTGCTTGAGCGGGCTTTGCAGTATGAACAGCAGGGTGAACCAGTGAAGGCCCTGCAGACGTATGATGCTGCCCTGGCAGTTCTACAGGCCAACAAGGCCGAACTGCAGGCCTCGCTACGGCAGCGTGCTGAAGAGCACTATCTGAAAGGTCGAGCCCTCTGGGAACAGGGAAAGTATCAGCAGGGTCGTCATGAGCTCTTGCTTGCCTTGCGGTTGCGGCCCGACTATCCAGAAGTGCTCGCCTTGCTGCAGCCCAAGGAGAGGTTCCGTTCGTGGCGCTACGTGATACATCGGGTCAAAGAAGGAGAATATCTCACCGCCATTGCCAAACGATACTACGGCGACCAGACAAAATTCGACATTATTGCCCGGTTCAATAACCTTGAAGATGCCACTACAATACATGCAGGCATGAAGTTGAAAATTCCTGTCATAGAAGGAGTGAAGTTCCTCCCTGAAAAAACTGCCTCTAGCAGGACTGCCGCAAAAAGAAGTGGTGGCAAGCTATCTCTGCAGAAGTCTGCCAGCAGTGGCGCCAAGGAGAGGGCCCTCAGTGAGGCAGCTGTCAGGCAGAGACTCCCCATGCAAACGGCAGCGCTTGCCGCCACTGAAAGCGAGGCCGCTGCCGGGGAAATCTATGATCCCGTCAACAGTTATGAAGAACATGGCATCAGCCTTTTTGAGGACGGGCGCTACCTGGCAGCACTGGTTGAGTTTCAGAAGGTGCTCAACAGTTACCCGGAAAGAAAAAAGAGTCGGCAATACATGGGGCGCGCCCATTATAGGCTGGGCCTTGCTCTCCTGGAAAAAGGCGACTACTTGGAAGCCCGCAGTCATTTCAAAAGGGCGCTCACCTTCGACCAGCAATGCACCCTTTGCCGCAGATATCTGCAGAAGTGTGAAGCTACTTACAAGAGCATACACTATCGCAAGGGAATTCAATACTTTGAAGCAGAAGACCTGGAAAAGGCCATACACGAGTGGCAGCTCGTCAAGCAACTTGATCCTCATTACAAGCAGGTGCAGAGTTACCTGAACAGAGCAGCAACTTTGCTAGAGAAAATCCGCAAACTCAAGAGAGATTCCTAAGCCGGATGTTTCTGGGGGCAGCCTGGCTACTGGTTGTGGAGAGCAAACATGAGGCTGGGCTTGCTTTGGTCATTCTTCTGGCGGCAGATGTTGCTTGCCACCGAGAGGTTTGTCTCCGGTGAGAGGCTCTTTGCGGTTCTCAATGAGTGCATAAGCACTGTGATTGTGTATGGACTCGAAGTTTTCCGAGTCCACGGAGTACCAGGTAATATTGCTGTCCTTTTCAAGTCTGGCTGCAATGTCGCGCACCACGTCTTCCACAAATTTCGGATTCAGATGAGCCTTTTCAGTTACATACTTTTCATCAGGTCGCTTGAGCACCGAGTAAACATCGCATGAGGCCTCGGACTCCACCAATTGAATCAGTTCTTCCAGCCAGACAAAGCGTTTGAATCTAATGGCAACCCTGACAATACCTCTCTGGTTGTGAGCTCCAAAGCTGCTGATTTCCTTGGAGCAGGGGCACACAGTGGTGATCGGCACATTTACTTGCACTATGAGATCGTAGCCATACTGGTCGCTCAGAGAGCCAGTCAGGTGGACGCCATATTCCATCAAGCCAGAGGACCCGGACACTGGTGACAGCTTCTCGATGAAGTAGGGGAAACTGATCTGCAGGTGGGCAGATTCTGCCTGCAGGCGCTCCTTCATGGCCTCCAGAATAGTAGCATAATTGCGAATATGGATCTCCCCGTGATACTCGTTGAGAATCTCTATGAAGCGACTCATGTGAGTGCCCTTGAATTCTTTGGGCAGGTTGACATACATGTTGATGCTGGCAACAGTTTGCTGACGGCCATGACTTCTGTCCAACACCGTAACAGGATAGCGGATGTTCTTTACTCCCACTTTGTCGATGTTGAGGTTGCGGTGATCCCGGAAATTCTGGATATCGATTAGAGTTTCTGTGCCCGCCCAACGATCACGGACGAGTTCATGCGGTTTGTAGCCCAACTTTACCATTGCTCTACTAGCTCTCGAATTATGAAGTCAGACTTTTTGCTATTTCTTCGAGGACCCTCCTGGTGGTCCCCGTCACATCCGCGGCAAATTCACCGCGGAGATCGGCTTCGATTATTCTTTCGTCATAAGGGATAAAGCCCAGGAAGGCAAAGCCTGCCAGCGCTTCGAGCAAGAACTCACGGTCGTGATTGCCGCGCACCTTGTTGCCTACAAAGGCGAGATTATTCAAACCAATATCAGCCGCTAGAGTCTTTATCTTGCGGGCCACATCGATGCTGCGGCGGCCAGGCTCCACCACTATAATCAGTCTGTCTACGGCCTGGGCCGTACCTCTGCCCAGGTGTTCAATGCCGGCAGCCATGTCCATAATAACTATTTCGCCGCGGGCAAGAATAAGATGGGCTACAAGACTCTTGAGCAAGGCATTTTCTGGACAAACACAGCCGGTTCCTCCCTGGGTGACACCGCCCATGACCATGAGACGAATGTTGCCGTGTGACAGGGCAATCTTTTCAGGGAGGTCGTCCACTTTGGGATTCAGTTTGAAAAAACCTCCTATGGTGCCCGGCTGGACCCCTGTTCTCTCCGCTATGAGGGATTTCATTTCTGTTATGGGTGGCAGAGATTCAGCTCCAGGGATGCCGAGAGCCACTCCCAGATTGGCTGCCGGATCTGCATCTATGGCAAGCACCCGGTTTCCCTGGTCGGCAAACCGGGTGCACAAAAAGGCCGTCAGAGTAGTCTTGCCAACACCACCCTTGCCGCTTACGGCGACTTTCATAACTGTCCCTTCGAGCTGCCGGTCGATATCCGGGAAAGGCTACTCCGCAACATATTGCACCAAGGCACGATCATCAGTATGGGGAGATGTACCTCTGAAAGAGCCTCTCACGTCTATAATATAAAAATATATCAGCTGGCAACAGTGAAAGCAAATGAAAACCATTGGCCGGCTGTCAAAGCCATGGAGGGTTGTCTACATGCTTCGTTTTTTGCTGCTGCAAGCACGAGCGTGCCAACCACTACCACTACCGTTTACCGCCGCTGTTGTTGCCTGTTGTGATGCAAAAGCTGCTGAGGGCGGCCTTGCCATTGCAGGCCATATGCCTGTTTAGCAAGCAGCTGTCCAGATTATTTGCGAAGAGTCGCCGTATTTGAGTTAAAATATATATAAAGACGAAGAGAGTGCTTTAGAAAGCAATCTCTGCTGTGGCTCCATTTGGCATCACTCCTAGAGGGATGTTTGCAGCCGGAAAGGAGGGAGATATATGGTTGACATCAAGAAAATCTTGTATCCTCTTGATTTCTCCGAGTGTTCGTATGCGGTTCTCCCCTGGGTTCTTGCCCTGGTAGAGAAATTCCAGGCCGAAGTCTATCTTCTTTACGTGGCTCGCGACTTGCGCTACTTTGCGGGCTTCCATGTGCCGCACACCTCCATTACCGGCTTTGTCAAAGAAGTGGGGGAGGCAGCTGAAAAGATGTTAGATGAGGTCTGTGAAGAGCACCTGCATGGCTGCCCCATATTCCAGCGTCAGGTAGTGGTGGGAGAACCTGGCGAGGAGATCGTCAGGGCGGTGGACAGGGAGAAAGTAGACCTGGTGATCATGGGAACTCATGGCCGCAAAGGAATCGACCGCACCCTGTTTGGCAGTGTTGCCGAGTATGTGGTGAAGAACTCCTCGGTTCCGGTGCTCACCATAAACCCCTTCAAGAAAGCAAAGCAGACATCATAGGTGCTGTCTCTTGTTGCAGCCCAGGTTGGTGTACCGCGGGATTACTGGGGGTTAAAGCTTGACTTTGGAGACAAAGGCGGCTTTGAGGAACTCTCGGTTCATGCGCGCAATGTTGGTTATCTTGATTCCCTTGGGGCACTCCACCTCGCAGTCGCGATGATTGGTGCAGTTGCCGAAGCCGAGTTCATCCATTGCTGCCACCATGGCAAGGGCGCGCTTGGCTGCCTCTGGCCGCCCCTGGGGCAGCAAGGCCAGATGGGAAATCTTGGCGCCGACAAAAAGCATGGGTGAGGCATTGGGGCAGGCAGCCACGCAGGCGCCGCAACCGATGCAGGCGGCAGCATCAAAGGCGAGCTCGGCATTTTCCTTGGCCACCGGTATGGTGTTGGCTTCCGGGGCCTGGCCTGTGTTGACAGATACGTAGCCGCCAGCCTGGATTATTTTGTCCAGACCGCTGCGATCCACGGCCAAATCTTTGATTACCGGAAAGGCTCGAGCCCGGAAGGGTTCGATGACGATGGTGTCACCATTGCGGAAATGACGCATGTGGAGCTGACACAGGGTGGTTTCCTTCTCGGGACCATGGGGCCTGCCGTTTACCACGGCACCGCACATACCGCAAATGCCTTCCCGGCAATCATGGTCAAAGGCAATGGGATCTTTTCCTTCCAGGGTGAGGTGTTCATTGACGATATCGAGCATTTCCAGAAAGGAGGCGTCAGTGGGAATACGGTCTGCCTGGTAGGTCTCGAACTGTCCTTTGGCATCAGGGCCAGGCTGTCGCCACACCTTCAGGGTGAGATTGATGGTCGTACTGCTCACTTGTAGCTCCTCTGTGCCAGTTCCACGTTTTCAAACTCCAGCGGTTCTTTGTGCAAGACAGGTTCCTTGCCTTCGCCGGCAAACTCCCAGACCGCCACATGGCGCATGTTGTCGTCATCCCGCTTTGCTTCATGCTCTTCTGTCTGGTATGCCTCGTTAAAATGGCAGCCACACGATTCTCGACGCGCCAGGGCGTCTAACACCATCAGTTCAGCGAACTCGAGGAAGTCTGCCACCCGAATTGCCCGACTCAGGGAATCGTTGAATTCAGCTGCAGAGCCAGGGACATAAGCATTTTCCCAGAATTCCTGACGTAAATCTCTAACCAGCTCTCTGGCCCTGGCGAGCCCTTCGTTATTTCTGGACATACCACAGTAGTCCCACATAATGTGGCCAAGTTCACGGTGAAAACTGTCTACTGTACGGGTACCTTTCATGGACAGCAGGCGATCGAGGTAAGCAGCTGCTTCCTTTTCTGCATCCTTGAATGCCTGATGGCTGGTAGTTATCTCCTCTATGGGGGTGCCGGCCAGGTAGCCGCCAATGGTATACGGAATAATGAAGTAGCCGTCAGCCAACCCCTGCATAAGGGCGCTGGCACCCAGACGATTGGCACCGTGGTCCGAAAAATTTGCCTCCCCCAGCACGAAGAGGCCGGGGATGGTGCTCATCAGATTATAGTCCACCCACAAACCTCCCATGGTATAGTGGGAGGCGGGATAAATCATCATGGGCGTCTTGTATGGATCCTCGGCAACAATCTTTTCATACATCTGAAACAGGTTGCCATATTTTTCCTCAATTGCGGCAACACCCATTCTGGCAATTGCATCTCGAAAATCCAGATACACGGCCCGACCTGTCGGCCCTACCCCCCTGCCTTCGTCACACTCCCTTTTGGCAGCCCGCGACGCCACATCCCGCGGCACCAGGTTGCCGAAGCTGGGATACATCCTTTCCAGGAAGTAGTCTCGTTCCGAGTCGGGGATGTCTTTGGGCGGACGCCTGTCACCAGGGTTCTTGGGAACCCAGACCCTGCCGTCATTGCGCAGACTCTCGCTCATCAGGGTGAGTTTGGACTGGTAGTCGCCGTGAACCGGGATGCAGGTAGGATGGATCTGGATAAAACAGGGGTTGGCAAAGCCGGCGCCCTTCTTGTACGCTTGCCAGCAGCAGCTTACATTGGATGACATCCCGTTAGTGGAAAGGAAGAATACGTTGCCGTAGCCGCCGGTTGCCAGCACCACGGCATGCGCCAGATGGCTTTCGATTTCACCGGTGTTCAAATTGCGCACCACTATGCCGCGGGCCTTGCCGTCCACTATCACCAGATCCAGCATTTCCCGCCGGGGAAACATTTCTACCTGGCCAAGGGCAATCTGGCGCATCATTGCCTGGTAGGCGCCCAGCAGCAATTGCTGGCCGGTCTGTCCCTTGGCATAGAAAGTACGCGCCACCTGAGCTCCGCCGAAGGAGCGATTGTCCAGAAGCCCTCCGTACTCCCGGGCAAAAGGAATGCCCTGGGCCACGCAGTGGTCGATGATGAGGTTGCTGACTTCGGCCAAACGATACACATTGGCTTCCCTGGCCCGGAAATCACCGCCCTTGATGGTGTCGTAAAACAGCCGCCAGATACTGTCTCCGTCATTGGGATAATTCTTGGCAGCATTGATGCCCCCCTGTGCCGCAATGCTATGAGCCCGGCGTGGCGTATCTTGAATGCAAAAGGTCTTTACATAATAGCCGAGCTCTGCCAACGAGGCTGAAGCAGAGCCCCCAGCCAGGCCCGTGCCCACCACGATGATCTGGAATTTTCTCTTGTTGGCAGGGTTCACCAGTTTGAGTTCGAAACGGTGTCTCTCCCATTTACTTTCGAGAGGACCGCCTGGAGCTTTTGCATCCAGTTTCATGGTAAGACCTCCTCACTTCATAAAGGAGATGGCAAGTGGGAGCGTGCCAAAACCCAGGGCCACAATGACGGCAAAGACAATGCTGGCCTTCTCGATGAACGGCATATACTTGGGATGACTGGCGCCCACAGTCTGAAAGGCGCTCCACAGGCCGTGCCTCACATGCAAGGCCACAATCACCATGGCGATGGTGTAGAAGATGATGTAGCCAGGGTGGGAAAATACCTGGGTCAGCACATCAAAAATTGTCCTGCTGCTGCGATCGACGAAAAATCTCGATACAGTGCTCAGGTGAATAATGACAAAGAGTAGAATCAGGATCCCGGTATAGGGCATGGTCCGGGAAGACAGGGTACGTCCACCGCTGCCGGTCTTGTCCATAGCATACTTGAGCGGGCGTGCTTTGCGGTTTTCCAGAAAGAGCACCACAGCAATGATGATGTGGACCAGGGCGCACAGTACCAGCCCCACCTCCATGACCACCAGGAGAGGCCCCAGGGCATGTACGTGCTCAGAGTAGGAATTGAACGAGGCAGCTCCCAGGTAAATAGAAAGATTACCCACGAGATGTGCTGCCAGAAAAAGCAGAAACAGCATGCCGGTTATGGCCATCAACTGTTTCTTGCCCACCGAAGTGCTCAGGGTGCGAACTAACCAATTCATCCTCGTCCCCCGGGAGAAAATGTCCTGCTGTTTGTCTCTATTGACTGTACTTCTCGACCAGACGGTTGCCTCAGGCGCCTGTGATGTTTGCTGCTGCTTTTCGGCTGCCGCTAATTGCATCATTCAGCGCTGATGCCACTGTCAGTCCACGGTGGCGTACTGTCTTACTCCCTGTTCGTAGAGATCATTGCCTCGCACATCATTTACTACAATTACAGGAAAGTCCTCAACTTGCAGTCTGCGAATTGCTTCTGGTCCAAGGTCCTCATAGGCAATAATCTCCGCTTTCTTGATTGCCTGGGCCATCAAAGCGCCGGCTCCGCCGATGGCTGCCCAATAGACAGCCTGGTAGCGAACCATGGCATCTCTTACAGCCTGGCTCCTGCCGCCCTTGCCTATCATGCCTTTAAGACCCTGTTGGAGCAGTTTCGGGGCGTAATCGTCCATGCGATAACTCGTGGTAGGACCCGCCGCTCCTACTGCCATGCCGGGGCGAGCCGGCGACGGTCCCACATAGTAAATGATCTGGCCGCGAATATCAAAGGGGAGTTTTTCTCCCGCCTCGAGCAAAGCAAGCAACCGCTTGTGAGCTGCGTCTCTGCCAGTGTAGATTACGCCGCTGAGCAGCACCCGGTCGCCGATTTGCAGCGGCTCCAGATCCGCGCTGGTCAAAGGAGTGGTAAGTCTTACTGGTTCAGTCATCTTGAAACTGTCTCACTTGCCTAAAGGCATATTTCTTTGTGCCGCGCTGCATGGCACTGTATATTCACTGCCACCGGCAGGCTGGCAATGTGGCACGGCATCATTTTCACGTGTACTGCCAGAGAGGTGATGCGTCCACCCAGACCCTGCGGCCCAATGCCAAGGGAGTTTATTTCGGCCAGGAGCTCCTGCTCCAGGGCAGCCAGCTCCTTGTTGCTGGCCGGAGAGCCCACTGGACGGAGCAGCGCTTTTTTTGCCAGCAGGGCCGCCATCTCGAAAGTGCCGCCGATACCCACCCCCACAATAGTGGGCGGGCAGGGGTTGGGCCCTGACTCTTTTACTCTCTGGACCACATATTTCTTGACGCCGTCCCGGCCGGCAGCTGGAGTGAGCATGGTTACCCGGCTCATGTTCTCACTGCCCCCTCCTTTGGGAGCAACGATCAGGCGCAAATGCTCGCCCGGCACAAGAGCTAGGTGGATTACTGCCGGGGTGTTGTCACCAGTGTTGGCGCGAGTAAAAGGATGGCAGATGCTCTTGCGCAGATAACCCTCATGGTAGCCCTGGCGTACTCCCTCTGTGATGGCCTCTTGCAGGTCTCCACCCACAAGGTGCACTTCCTGTCCCAGTTCCACGAAGACCACCGCAAATCCAGTGTCCTGGCAGATGGGTATCTGTTTGTCGCGGGCTATGGCGGCGTTCAGGAGAAGCTTCTCCAGGATGTCTTTCCCCGTGGGGGATACTTCCTCTGCCAATGCCTTTTCGAGGGCCTGTTC
>JAFDGZ010000032.1 GCA_019309045.1 Deltaproteobacteria bacterium
CATGATATATCTCACCTCGTTGATGATAGGTTCCTTGCTTCAAACGCATTCTATCTGCTTGTTTTATCAAGCACAACGAGGTTTCCTACTTTTTTTGACGGTGGATTAGGGTCTGGCAGCACTGGCCTGTTGCCGCTGTCCTCAATCGTCAGCCATAAGATTGGCGCCCTCACTGCTGCTCTTCGCACCTGCCACCTCGAGGGCTTCTCCCAGGGTCATTTTACCCGAGTAAAGAGCTCGGCCTATGATGACTCCAACAACGCCGTCTTTTTCTATCGTACGCAATTTGCGGATATCTTCTATGCTTCCCACACCGCCTGAAGCAATAACCGGGACGTTTATGGCTCGAGCCAGCTCTCTGGTAGCGTCGATATTCGGACCGCTCTCCATGCCATCCCTGAGTATATCAGTATAAACAATGGCAGCAAGCTCCAGAGACTCGAATCTCCGGGCCAAGCTGATAGGATCAATGGATGTGGTTTCGCTCCAACCCTCAACTGCAACGCGTCCCTGGCGGCTGTCAATACCAAGGACAATTCGTCCTGGGAAGTGTTGACAGGCCTTCTCCAGAAGCTTGGGATTCTTATGGGCCGCAGTAGCCAGGATTACCCTGGCAACACCGAGATCCATGTAAGCTGCCACCGTGTCGAGTGTTCTGATGCCCCCACCCACCTGCACTGGAATGTTAATCTGACGCACTATGGCACTTAATGCATCACGGTTTCTGGGGTTCTTCTCGAAAGCTCCGTCCAGATCCACCAGGTGGAGCAATTCTGCTCCCTGTTGTTGCCAGCGAACCGCTGTCCGCACCGGATCGTCGGAGTAAACAGTGGCAGTGGCCATATCTCCCTGGGCCAGACGTACGCATTGGCCGTTTTTGAGATCGATAGCAGGAATTATCTTCATTTCACACCAGCCGCCTGTCGCCTGCTGTCATCTTCTTCGAGGATGCTCAACAGCTCACGCAAAAATTCTGGGGGTCTATATACCTTGCCATCGTCGTCTGTGCAGACGTGTACCGTGTAGCCTTCTGCCAGAAGCTTATGGTCACTCTTGCGGTATATCCGATAGTCGAAGCGCAGCCTTGCCTTGCCCTGGAAGCTGAAGTCAGTTTCTATGCAGATAATATCATCGTAGCGTGCAGGCTGATGATAACGGCAGTAAGCCTCGTAAACCGGCAGAAAGCATCCCTGTTCTTCAAGCTGTCGATAGCTGCTGCCACAACGGCGGAAGAATTCTGTACGGCCGATTTCGAACCATTTTAAATAGTTGGCATAGTAGGCTATCCCCATGGCATCCGTATCGCCATAGAGCACCCGCTGTTCTGCTCGAAAATAGTCACTGGACGCCGCCGCTTCGGAGTGACCCACGAATAAACGCCTCCATTAGAGAAAAGCCGGGCTTGACTAGCATATTGCTGTGGCGGCCGCTGCGCTCACAAAAGCTCCTGCTACATTGCTGTTCTCCAAGAGGTAGATCAGCAATCACGAAAGGCACCAGACCCCTGGCATGAGTTCTGCTCCGAATCGGCGTAAGATGATCCGTGATCAGCAGCAGCCGCAGGGGCTGAATCTGGCCGCCCGCCTCAAGAAGTGGGCCTACTACCTGCTCATCGAAGGCTTCAATTGCCTGCAGCTTCAAATCGAGTCTGCCTTCGTGCGAGACCTCATCTGGCGCCTCCACATGCAAGAAAACCAGATCCTTTTCTGCCAGAGCCTTCTTGGCAGCATCAACCTTGCCCTGGTAGTTGGTATCCAGATAGCCAGTAGCGCCCTCCACCGCCACCTTTTGCAGACCGGCACAGGTTCCCAACCCCATAATTAGATCCACAGCAGATATGGCCACCCCGGTGATGCCATATAGTTCTTGCAGGGTGGGCATCTCAGGTCTGCGTCCCTGGCCCCACAACCAGATGGCATTGGCCGGAGCCAGACCCTGCGCCTGTCTCTGTCTGTTGATGGGATGCTGCGCAAGGATACCCATGGCTTCCTGCACCAGCGACTTCAACAGCGGCACTTCATCGTACACTCTCCAGTACTGCGCCACCGTCTCTCCAGTCACATCATGCGGTGGAGTGATTTTGACGTCACTCTCACCCCTGTGCCACACCATGAGGTGTCTATAACTCACACCAGCATAGAAGCAGACCTCCCTGTTGCCCAGATTTTCCTGAAGAGTCCGCACCAGTTGTCGACTCTCCTCAGAGGTAATATGGCCGGCTGAGTAGTCGGCCAGCACGTATTCCCCTGCAGTCTCTTCTCTGAGAGTCACCAGATTGCAACGGTAGGCAACGTCCTCAGGGCCGAGCTTTACATCCATGCTGGCCGCCTCCAGTGGAGCGCGACCCGTGTGGAACTTTTTCGGGTCGTAACCCAGGATAGTCATATTGGCCACATCACTGCCTGGTTCCTGGTCGGCAGCAATAGTCTCGGTCATACCCAGCAATCCACAGCTGGCCAGCCTGTCCATGTTGGGAGTATGGGCAGCTTCTAGAGGCGTTTTGCCATCCAGTACCTCCTGCGGCTCATCCCCCATACCATCTCCCACCAGTATGAGATATTTCTGCTTCGTCTCTGTCATTGCCGCCTCTCAGGCATGAGCCTAGAGGATAGATCTTTCTAGCCAGCAAAACCTTTACAAACGGCTTCAGCCAACACTATCCTCAATGAGATGGTGTTTCAAGCATGTTTTCCTCGGCAACCCCGCCATTTTCCACCCGAATGAGTCTGGTGGGAGCTGTCACTACCTTGAGTTTGTCGATTTCTGCCAGGGCGAGCCTGACATCCTTTTCTCGAGCCTCATGGGTCATCATCACCAGGGGTACGGAACCTTTTGCCCGGCGTCCCTTTTGAATAACTGAGGCAATACTGATGTCGTGTTTGCCAAGAATCCCGGCTATCTTGGACAGGACCCCCGGCCGATCGACTGCTGAGAAGCGAAAGTAATAATTGATGACAAGCTCCTCCATGGGCTTGAGGACTCGAGGCTGCGCCGTGTTGTTATCACAGCTCAGTGGAGGCAGCCGCACAGTGCCGCCAGCGAGTAAACTGCGGCTGACGTCCACAAGATCACTCACCACAGCACTGCCAGTGGGCATCATTCCTGCACCGAGGCCATAGAGCATTATGTCGCCTACCGCATCTCCTGATATGTGGACGGCATTATAAACTCCATCCACTTTGGCGAGCATGTGTTCACAGGGAAGCATGGTGGGATGAACCCGCACCTCCACCCTGCCGTCGTCACAGCGAGAAATGGCCAGGAGCTTGATCTGATAGCCAAAATCACCGGCAAACTGTATGTCGAGGGGTTCAATTTGACTGATGCCCTCGATGTACACTTCCCGGAAGTCCACTTCGCAACAGTAAGCGAGCGAGCTCAGAATTGCAATTTTGTGAGCCGCATCAATACCTTCGACGTCAAGGGTCGGGTCTGCCTCGGCAAAACCGTGTGCCTTGGCTTCATCGAGTGCTTCGCTGAATGTTGTGCCGGCTCGGCTCATGCGGGTGAGTATATAGTTGACCGTGCCATTGAGAATGCCGTAAATGCGGTTGATCCGATTGGCTACCAGGCCTTCCCGAACAGATCGTATGAGCGGAATGCCGCCCCCGACTGCTGCCTCAAAAGCCAGGGTTACCCCCTGTGCTCTCGCTACTGCGAACAGCTCGCTGCCATGAATAGCAAGTAGCGCCTTGTTCGCAGTAACCACATGCTTGCCCCGTTTCATGGCTTCAATGAGAAAGGTTCTCGCAGGCTCCATGCCGCCGATCAATTCCACCACTATCTGGATGCTGTCATCTGTGAAGATGTCTTCCACCCTGGTGGAGAGAACCTCAGCCGGCAGATTGACCGGGCGAGGCCGTTCTACGTCAATGTCAACCACTCTCTTGAGGTGCAGGAACGCTCCCACCCTCTCCGCCAGTACTTCCCTGTTTTCCTGAAGGATCTTGGCAAGACCACAGCCAACTGTTCCCCAGCCAATCAAACCTACCTGAATCTCCTTCATGGCAAGAACTCTCAGCAAAGTGTCAGCAATTCACACCGTCCACAATTCCTCGCCTCGAATTGCCTCTCTCAGCGACTCCCCCGGCAGTTCTGCAGCCATCTTCACTGCATCATCAGCAGGCATAATGTGGCAGAACAACACGCCAGCCTTGTCCAACCTCGTCTCACAACAAAAAGACACCAGATAGCGAGCCCTCCCACTGCCCTGGTGTCTGTCCAGTGACCGGTCAATATTTCTCAAGCACACAAAGCAAATATATGCAACACCATTTCGGCTGCTTGCCCAGAGAAATTTGTGGCAGATGCGTCCTCAGGTCCTCAGCATTCAAAACAAGGGCTGTCAACGCAGTACCCGCCTGATACCTCGAATTGCCTGCCGGGTACGCTCTTCATTCTCCACGAGAGCGAACCGCACATAATCGTCGCCATATTCACCGAAACCTCTCCCTGGCGATACGGCAACTTTAGCCTCCTTTATAAGGAACTTGGAAAATTCCAGGGACCCCATGTGTCTGTATTGTTCGGGGATGCGGCCCCAGACAAACATGGTGGCTTTTGGTTTATCAATGGCCCAGCCTATGCGGTTAAGGCCGTCCACCAGCACATCTCGCCTGGAGCGATATATATTGACTATTTCCCTTACACAACTCTGATCCGAGTTGAGGGCAATTATAGAGGCTATCTGGATGGGCTGGAAAATACCGTAGTCGAGATAACTCTTCAACCTCGTCAGTGCAGCAATAACTCCAGAATTGCCTACACAAAAACCCACGCGCCAGCCAGGCATGGAATAGCTTTTCGACATGGAAAAAAGCTCAACGCCAATCTCTTTGGCACCTTCCACCTGGAGAAAGCTGGGAGCCATCTCGGAGTCGAAGACCAGATCGGCATAGGCAAAATCATGGACTACAAGCATGCTATGTTCTCGGGCAAAATCACAAATTTTCTGGAAAAATTCCAGATCGACCACCTCAGTGGTGGGATTGTGTGGAAAAGAAATGATCAACATTTTCGGATGCGGCCACGTTTGCTTGGCAGCAATTTTGAGATCCTCGAAAAAGTCTCGATCTTTGCTGATTGGAATGCTGCGCAAGTCGCCACCGGCAATGATGACCGAGTAGGGATGAATGGGGTACGTCGGGTTTGGAGCAAACACCACATCACCCGGGCTTATCAGGGCCAGCACTAAATGCGACAATCCCTCTTTGGCGCCGATGGTTACCACCGCTTCTGTCTCCGGGTCGATGTCCACATCGTACCTTCTCTTGTACCAGCCCGAGATAGCCTCTCTGAGCTTGGTGATACCTCGCGAGGCGGAATAGCGGTGATTGTGGCTTTTCTGAGCAGCCTGCAGCAACTTGTCCACTATGTGCGCAGGAGTAGGTATGTCCGGATTGCCCATGCCCAGGTCAACAATGTCTTCTCCCGCCCGTCTGAGCTTCATCTTCAGTTCATTGACTTGGGCAAATACATAAGGAGGCAGTCGCCTCATTCTGCTGAATTGTACGAGTTCTTCTGTCATGATTCCCATCCTGATATGTATCGAGATTTTGCAAAGATACCTTAACCTTTTTCGCTTGTCAAAAATTTTCTCTGCGGTGAAAGCATTTGACAGCTGCAGCCACCACTTTTACAATGGCAAAGAGTATATTCACTTGTTAGCAGATCAAGCCGCTGCCTCGGTCATGTTGCTTCTGTATCCGCTGGATTCTCACGACTCCTCCGGGTGCCACGGCGCATTCGACGTCGCCAGGTCTCTGTGGCGAGTTGCGGTTGTGGGCATGGCAAGGTGTGTGGTACCCTCGCTAATGATGCACGCCGCCACCTTTAGCCTACGCGGTCAGGTGCCACATGCTCCACAGCTATTTCCAATGAGTACTCGTACTACCCAGCAAGATCGAATTTACTGGAGGATGCATGTCTACCGAGCATTATAAGGAGGCAGGTGTAAACCTCGACGCCGCCAACGAACTGGTATCGAGAATCAGTCCTTTGCTGAGAGCAACTTTTCACGCCAGTGTTATCACCAACATCGGCCAGTTTGGTGGGCTCTATTCTCTCGGCAGCATGGAGTACGAGCAGCCAGTGCTGGTAAGCTCCACTGACGGCGTAGGCACCAAGCTCAAGATAGCCTTTATGGCCAATCGCCACGATACTGTTGGCATTGACCTGGTGGCCATGAGTGTCAATGACATTCTTGTCCAGGGAGCTCGACCTCTCTTTTTTCTTGACTACTTTGCTGTGGGCCGTCTCGACCTCGACCTGGTGAGCACGGTAATTGCCGGCATTGCCGATGGATGTCGGCAGGCGAAGTGCTCGCTCATCGGCGGTGAGACCGCCGAGATGCCCGATTTTTACAGAGAAAATGAATACGACCTTGCTGGCTTTGCAGTAGGAATAGCTGAAAAGGAGCACATAGTTGACGGCTCCGATATCCGGGTGGGAAATCAGATTGTTGGACTCGCCTCCAGCGGACTCCACAGCAATGGCTACACTCTGGTGCGCAAGATTATTTTTGAAGAACTGGGTCTCGGTGTCAGTGATTTTCTTCCAGAATGCGGCTGTACCGTTGCTGAGGAGCTGCTCAGACCGACGCGCATCTACGCCGAAGCCGTGCAGGTTATATTGCGCGACTACCAGATCAGCGGCATGGCGCACATTACGGGGGGCGGTTTGCTGGACAACCTCGAACGCATTCTGCCGCGCGCCTGCCAGGCCCGCATCCGGGAAGGCAGTTGGCCGGTGCCTGCCATTTTCTCCATTCTCAAACAACACGGCAGATTGTCGGACAGTGAAATGCGCCGCGTCTTCAATAATGGCATAGGATATGTCCTGGTGGTGCGGACCGAAGAGCTCACAGACGTGCTAGAATTACTGCATGGTTTGGGTCAGCCCTCCTATCACATCGGTGAGATTCAGGCTCGCGAGGAGGGAGAACCTGCGGTGATCATCGTCTGATTGTCCATTTTCTCCCCAGTCTTTCATCCTGTCTGCGACTGCAGCTCATGGCAATAGGGCCTGGTTGGGTTGTCGGTGATCGGTAATTGGTTGGAGGGAAATGCCCTGTCAATATGAGGGAAGCTTCTGTTTGCGTATTTTCGCTTGCCAATGGCCTGACGATATGGTAGATGAAGCGCCTGCAGTCAGCGAGGTTCGTGGATAGCTCTCTCCCTGCCAGCTGAACAGCTGCAGCAGACAACAATCTCGTCACGGGTATGTGGAGGATAGTGGCAATGGCAAAAGTATGTGAAATTTGTGGGAAACGCCCACAGGTGGGCAACAACGTCAGTCACGCCAATAATAAGACGAAACGGCGCTGGTATCCGAACCTCCAGCGGGTAAGGGCTCAGCAGCAAGGTTCCATCCGCTATATCAGGGTCTGCACTAGATGTCTACGATCAGGTCGGGTACTGAAGCCGGCATAGTTCCAGGGGAAATTTCACAGCCCCCAGATGATATCCCCTGAAGCTGTGCGAAAGATTCTTTCTTGATGGCAGGTGAATTTTGAACGCCGGGCAGGCCGCATATTTCAACGAAAGCACTAATGGACTTCGAGAGTAGTGGATCTGTGAACTTCGACGACATTGTCAATTTTTCTTACTGCGGCCAGGGCGCGGCTCAGATGATCGATATCCCTGACCTCCAGAACAAATTTTATCTCTGCCAGATTATCGACCCGTGTGCGGACATTCGCTTCAACAATGTTAATGTCGAGGTTGCTCAGGGTGCCGCTGATTGCGGCCAGCATACCCTTGACGTTTGCACAGAGAATTACCAAACCCACCGGATGAACAGCATCCTCTGCCTGGTGCCATTCCACATCAATCCGCCGCTCGAAGCCGCTGCTTAGCAAATTGGGGCAGTCAGCTTTATGAACTGAGACGCCCCGTCCTCTCGTGATGAAGCCAACAATCTGATCCCCGGGCAAAGGATTGCAACACTTGGCAAATCTCACCAGGATGTCGTCCACACCCTTTACCAGCACTCCCCCGCGCTCAGGTGCCTGCGGTTTGCCTTCAATGCGCTCAACCGGAATCTCCTCCGGTCTTTCAGTGGCATCAATAATACTGGCAAGCTTCCCCACGGCCTGCAGCGCTGAAATCTTCCCGTAGCCGATGCTTGCCAGAAGATCTTCAACCTTTTGCAGGGAGAATACCCTGGCAACTTTCTCGAGCTCCTCCGAATTGAGATATTTCTGGAAATTAAGACCATGCTTGCGAAACTCGCGCTCGCAAATTTCTCGTCCCAGGACAATGCTCCGCTCCCTCTCCTCGGTCTTGATCCAGTGACGGATCCGAGTTCGAGCTCGAGACGTCTTGACAATCTTCAGCCAATCCTTGCTCGGCACGTGTTTGGGTGAAGTGATGATCTCTACAATGTCACCGTTGCGCAGCTGGTATTTCAGTGAAACTAATTTGCCGTTTACTTTTGCTCCCGTGCAGCGATGCCCCACCTCGCTGTGAATACTATAGGCGAAATCGATGGGAGTTGCGCCTCTGGGAAATGCTTTCACTTCCCCGCGGGGAGTAAAAACGTAGACTTCATCCGGAAAGAGATCCACCCGGACTGTTTCCAGAAACTCTCTGGGATCTTTGAGGTCCTGCTGCCACTCCAGAAGCTGCCGGAGCCAGGCGAAGCGTTTACTGTCACCTTCCGGCACACTCCTTCCCTCCTTGTACACCCAGTGGGCCGCAATACCTTCGTTGGCGATCTTGTGCATTTTTTCAGTGCGGATCTGCACCTCCATTCGCTCCCCATAAGGGCCCACCACCGTGGTGTGCAGGGACTGATACATATTTGCTTTCGGCATGCCGATGTAATCTTTGAAGCGGCCGGGAATAGGCTTCCATAAAGAGTGGATCATACCAAGAGTTTCATAACATTCACGAATGCTTCCCAGAATGATCCGAAAGGCAATAATGTCATAGATGTGTTCCAGGTCGAGATTCTGGGCAACCATCTTCTTGTAGATGCTGTAGATGTGTTTGGGGCGGCCGCTTACAGTGCCGGAAAGGTTGAACTCGGCAAGTTTTTCCTGGAGGACGGTTCTCACCTTTTCGATATAGCGCTGCCGTTCTTCTTCCGTGTTTTTCAGACCCGAAACAATCTCTTCATAGATTTCCGGGTGGAGAAATGAAAAGGCCAGATCTTCCAGCTCTTTCTTGATCCAGTCGATCCCCAACCTGCCGGCCAGGGGAGCATAAATATCCATAGTTTCCTGAGCAATGAGGCGCTGTTTGGCTGGGGCGTGATACATCAGGGTGCGCATGTTGTGCAGTCTATCAGCCAGTTTGATAAGAATGACCCGGATGTCATTGGCCATGGCCAAAATCATTTTACGGACGTTTTCAGCCTGCCGTTCTTCATAGCTGCTGAACTCAAAACGCCCTATTTTGGTCACACCATCTACCAGACGATAGACCTCATCGCCAAACAGGCGGCGCAGATCGTCTGCCGAAGTATTGGTATCTTCCAGGGTGTCGTGCAGGAGTCCGGAGGCCACCGTAAAGACATCCAGCTTCATTCTGACAAGAATGCCCGCAACTTCCAGAGGATGCATGAGGTAGGGTTCACCTGAAAGGCGCACTTGCCCTTCATGGGCCTTGCCGGAATAGACGTAGGCCTTTTCGATCAAGCGGATATCCGCATCCGGATGATAAGAGATAACGCCATCAATTATATCGTTTAGACGAATCATGGCACCAGTGAGAACCTGAGTACATGGTGGCGGTTCAGCAGCGCTGCAGTGTATGTTGCTCCCTGCAAAAACTGGACAATCTCAAAGCCAGCACAGCTTGCAGCTGCAGGCTGAAGGTCACTCAGACCGGTTCCCTGCTCCGCTCATGTTGCCATTACAAGAACAACAATCAATACGCCTTGGCAAAATAGACCCGTTGCTCAGCACTTTTGCCGCAAAACACACAGGGCCCTGGCTCCTGCTTTTTCTCGTCAATGGGAATACATCTTATGCTCGCCATAGTGTCTTCTTTGATTCTCGTCTCACATTCTACTGAACCGCACCAGTGGCTGACGAGAAAACCTCCCTGCTCTGCAACTATTTCTTTGAAACTATTATAATTATCCACCATATGGGTGTTTTGATCAAGAAAACCGAGAGCACGGGCGTACAGGGAATTCTGAATCTCTTCCAGCAGCACCGGCAATTGCTCAGCAAGCTCGCTGCCTGCAAGCGTCTTCTTTTCCCCTGTGTCTCTCCTGACCACAACTACCTGCTGCTGTTTGAGATCACGTGGGCCCACTTCAATCCGCACCGGGACCCCGGCCCGCTCCCACTCATTGAATTTCCATCCTGGAGTATATTCCTCCCTGGCATCAACCCGATGGGAGATGCTGTCTCCAATAGCCGCTGACAACCGATCAATATAAGTTAGAAGTTCACTGTGGCCTTCTTTGCCCTTGAAAATGGGTACAAAAACCGCTGCCAGGGGCGCCAGTCTGGGGGGCAGCACCAGGCCTCTATCGTCACCGTGGGTCATGATTAGAGCACCTATCATCCGGGTGCTCATTCCCCAGCTTGTAGCCCAGACAAGTTCCACTTTTCCTTCCTGATTTTGAAAGGTTACATCAAAAGCCTTGGCAAAATTTTGGCCCAGGTTGTGTGAAGTACCTGCCTGCAGAGCCTTGCCGTCCTGCATCAATGCCTCAATAGTGTAGGTATGGAGAGCACCGGCGAATTTTTCTTTTTCCGACTTCTTGCCGGCTATAACGGGCATGGCAACATAGTCTTCAGCAAAGGTCTTGTACACGCCAAGCATGCGCAAGGCCTCCTCCTCGGCTTCTTCGGCTGTGGCGTGCGCAGTATGGCCCTCCTGCCAGAGGAATTCAGTCGTCCGCAGAAACAATCTCGTGCGCAGCTCCCAGCGAAGCACATTGCACCACTGGTTTATAAGAAGAGGCAGGTCACGGTAGGACATGATCCATTTCTTGTACATACTCCATATGATGGTTTCCGATGTGGGCCTGATAACCAGCGGTTCCTCCAGCTCTTTTCCTCCTCCGTGCGTCACTACAGCGCATTCAGGAGCAAAACCTTCCACGTGCTCCGCCTCCTTGTGGAGAAAACTTTCCGGAATGAGCAGAGGGAAGTAAGCATTTTCATGTCCCGTCTCTTTGAACATTCTATCAAGGCTGGCTTGCATGCGCTCCCAGAGGGCGAAGCCATAAGGGCGAATTACCATGCAGCCCTTCACCGGAGCATAATCTGCCAACCTGGCCGAAAGGATTACATCAGTGTACCATCTGGAAAAATCTTCCTCGCGCGGAGTAATACCTCTCTTCATGTCGCAGCCTCACTCTATCTTCATGTATGAATGTCCAGGGATTAACCGATTGTCAGTGGAATACCATACGCCTCCTGTATGGCATGTGGTCATAGCTGCCATTCTTTCCGAGCCCTCTTGATTGCCACAATCAGTGTAGCTACACCTCTTCTCCAGTCATGGAATGGATCTCCTGCAGCAAGCGAGACATCAGGTGCTGTTCGGGAATTTTCTCCACTACCTTGCCCTTCTTGAAAAGAATGCCCTGGCCTCGGCCGGCAGCAATGCCCACATCGGCCTCTTTCGCCTCACCGGGGCCGTTTACCACGCAACCCATGATAGCAACCTTCAATGGAGTCTTGACTTGCAGTACTTTCTTCTCTACTGCCTCGGTGAGGTTTATGAGATCGATCTCGCACCGCCCGCAAGTTGGACAGGAAACAAGTTCTATGCCTCTCTGTCTGAGGCCCAGGCTCCGGAGAATCTCATAACCCAGTCGAACCTCATTCACCGGGTCGCTGGTCAGTGATACTCGAATGGTATCACCAATTCCCTCGGCCAGCAAAAAGCCGATCCCCAGAGTCGACTTCACTGCGCCGACAAGCAGCGGTCCTGCTTCTGTCACTCCCAGATGAAAGGGATAGTCCACCTTATCAGCAAGAAGGCGGTAGGCGGCGATCATGGTTGCCACATCCGAGGATTTGAGGGAGATCTTGATTTCATGAAAATGGAGAGACTCCAGGAGGTCTACCTGCCTCAGGCTGCTTTCCACCATTGCCTCAGGTGTAGGACCGCCAAATCGCTCCAGGAGATCTTTGTCCAGCGAACCAGCATTGACGCCAATGCGGATAGGTACGCGCCGTTCCTTGGCAGCGTGGACCACAGCAGTCACAGCCCGGGGGCCGCCAATGTTGCCGGGGTTTATCCGCAGGCCGTCAACTCCTGCAGCAAGAGCTCCAAGGGCCAGTCGATGATCAAAATGAATGTCAGCCACAATCGGCACAGAGGCTTCTTTCTTTATCTGGGACAGGGCCTGAACCGCCTCCTGATCGAGCACTGCAACCCGAACGATCTCGCAGCCAACCTCGGTGAGACTACGAATCTGCCTCAAGGTGGCTGCCACATCCCGGGTGTCAGTGTTGCACATGGACTGCACCACAACAGGGGCCTCACCCCCTATGGCTACACTGCCTACTGCTATCTGCCTGCTTTTTCGCCTTTGCCTGCCTGCAATAACCATTGTCCACCCGATAGCCAAAAGCGCGGGGGAGTAGGTAACACTCCATACCCGCGCCTTTTGCTTAGAGTCAATTTTGGCAATCAGGAACAGTACCTTTACAGGTCATCCACATCGATCCGCCGGATGAATGCCTTGACCGAATCCATCCACTGCTGCAGATTGCACTCCTTGCTGTCAGGATCACAAAACTTCACTGCCGTACCCTCGACACACTCCACCCGGACAACATTGCCAGCCTCATCCTGCACCTCTCGACTGAAGGGGCATTCATCAAGTTCTACCGTGCCTTCACCATGGAGAACACCGTCCTTTTCAACCACGTCATTGCTGTCGGCCCTGAACTTGATCTTTTTCTTGGTCCAGCTTCCCATATTTTCTCCTCGGTGTTGCCCGCAGTAAGATATTACCCAAGAGTGTCACAGGAACGCAAGAAATTTTTCCGCAATTTCCATCCCCTATCTCGAGCCAGCGAGTAACTCACTTTCGCCGCTAGACGCAGTTTTATTGTAGCAGACAATGAGCAGTAGGTGCTGTGCAGGAGGCAGTAAGCACTAGGAACGTAGTAATTGGACGGGGTTATGCAGTTCCTGAAAACCGATAACTGATAACTCTGACTGGCAAACGCAGGCTAAAGCCTGCGCCTACCGACTCATTGCCCTACAGCCTATACCCCGCGGCTCCCCGATAACCAATACCGGTTAACCGATCTCCCTCACCCCAACCAGGGAGGCTCCTCCCTCTTGATATCCACTTGCAGGCGCTCTGCTGGAATCCCCATTTCCAGGAAATCTACAACCCGCCGCAGATCCCTGGCCATTCGGACAAATCCCTCGTATGAGACTGTTACCGCTGCAGGCGCCTGGGCAGAATCAGAGTAGGTGGAACGAAAAAGGCGGCTGCCCTCCTCGAGCAGCTCGAGAGCAGCTTTGTACAATCCCATTCTCACCAGTACGCCGGCCTTATTGGCCAGAAGTCCCATGCGAACCACTGGTCCAGAGCCCTGTATGGCAAGACCTCGATCAAGGAGAGCAAGCGCTTTGTCGCCCGCCCCTTCCTGGGCATAGACATAGGCCAGGTCCCGGCAGACCAGGGCAACCTCTTGCTGCAATCGTTGTCTGCCGGCGTACTCCAGGGCGCGGTGAAAGTAATCAAGGGCCCTGGGAATTCGTCGTTTGGCATACGCCCCATATCCCTGCAGCAGGTAAAGTCTTACTTGCTGGTCTGCCTCCTCCAGGAACACTCGAGAATCTCCTGCTGGCAATATGGGGCGGTGTTTTGAGGACGATGAGGCATGTGAAAATGAATCGCTTTCCCAGACAGCGCGAACAGTGCCAGCTTCGCTCCAACCCCTCTAGTGAACCGTAACCGGTCCTTCAGGCTCGTTTGCCTGCTTTTCTTCTTCTTTCTCTCTCTGTTCCAGAGCCAGCAGGTAGCGATCAATCTCTTTCTCTGTGTGCTGAGCCAGCTCCTCCAGTTCCTCCAGATTTAACTTGAGGTGCAGCACCTTGCTGAGCACTTGCAGCACTGCCATGGAAGCTTTTGGATTCTCAATTTCTGTGGTGTAGAAAGGTATCTCCCCGAGAAAACAGGCCCCCCTCATACCCTGTTGTTTGGCCACTCCCAGCAGGAGGCCATTCATGCCTGACACATGGCCCTCGTTCAACACCCGGTGACAATAGGGCGACAGCTGATTCAACAAATCTGTTTCAGTGGCAGTGACCCACACTCTTGACTCCTGGTAATGGTTGATGGATGAAGGCATGGCAGCCGCAGTAAACACCTCCTCCACACCATAGCTGCGGGAAAATGCCAGTAAAGCCTTGGCAAGTTCATACTCCTTGCCAGGCACCGGCTGCTGGTCTCCGATAAATAGAAGGAGGTCTCCCGTGGGGGAAGGCCCCTTTCTCTTCCAGTAGTAAAAACCGCTGCGTGGTGGCAGGGTAGCTTGAATCACGCCATTCTGAATGGTCACCCCTGCCACCTGAAAGAATTCTGGCCGTTCCAGAACAGCCAGATCCTGGGCTCTCAGTGCTTCATGGAGAAACAAGAGGATCTTCAGAGCCACGTGCCCCATCCCAGGCCAGCCTGCCAGTAAAACGGGTTTATTGAGTTCTGTCTTGCCAACAACTTTGAGCAGCTTAGCCAAAAGCTTCTACCTCCGTAGTATTGACTTTTTCAAGTCTTAAAATAATTCAATCACCCCTACTATTCAAGTGCCGGGGCCTTTCAACGGTGCGACACTTGCAAGTTCTGCCCGCAGCAAACCTGCATTGCTGCCTCAACCGCAAAATCCACAATTCGTCTCAGCTCGCACTTGACAACAGAGATGCAGCAAGGCCACTGCAACGGCCTGCTTCTTCTGAGTGGCTGTACCCCACAAGGGCCAGCGGTGCATGGCTACAAGAGCCTGCCGAAGCCCATCTTCAAAAAGAGATGCCCTTTCAAATTCGCCATAGGCCCTGCCGCTAAGTGGGTCATGTGTGGGAAACCACACAGGCACCCAGCCTGCGATATTCTCGTCGAAGCTCTGCCAGGCATCGTGAAGCGTAACACCCGCAGGGACCGTTTCCCAACAGATGTCCGGCAGAGGCAGACTGTCATCCAGAAACTCCCCAAGCAATGGGCTGGCTGTTCTCTTCATGATGATCTTTCC
This sequence comes from Deltaproteobacteria bacterium, assembly GCA_019309045.1. Lineage (NCBI taxonomy): Bacteria > Pseudomonadati > Myxococcota > Myxococcia > Deltaproteobacteria bacterium. Next base: position 15,179 of record JAFDGZ010000032.1, read on the forward strand.
ATCCCTTCTGCAACTACTCCTGCCAGAACCTCTCACACAGCCGCCATTTTTCTCATTCCATGTTTCAGTCATCTGCAGGTAGAGGAACCCTGTAGACCCCCAAGTCTTCACCCACCTCAACAGTTGAAAATTCAGGGCTAACCGCAGCGGCAAGGAGTTCGTTCTCCTTCTTGCTATAACGAGGGCTGATGTGAACGAGGACAGTCCTGTGTACTCCCGCTCTCGAGGCCAGACGCACTGCTTCGCTTATAGTCAGATGGCCTTTTTTCTCTGCCTCCTCAGCGTGCTCTGGCAAAAACATGCCCTCTAAAAAAGCGATATCAGCATTGGCACAGAGTCGATATATTGACTGCACCGGTCGGGTATCGACCACATAAGCCACACTGCGACCTCGCCGTGGAGGTCCAAGTACCTGCGCTGGAGTGATGGTTCTGCCATCCGTCAAGGCAACTGGCTCTCCCTTCTGAAGTCTGCCCCAGAGCAATCCTCTTGGAACTCCCAGAGAGGCAGCGCGACCTGGATTGAATCTTCCGGGCCTTTCTTTTTCTTCCAACCGGTAGCCCAGACAGAGGGTGCTGTGTTTCAAGGGCCGCCAGAGGATTTTCACTTCACCGTCTTCGTATGCCAGCTCATGGGCTTGCTCCGACCATTCCACAAAACGAATGGGGTAGTTGAGATAAAAAGCAAGGCATTGGTGATTCAGCTCCACAAACTGTTGAATCCCTGGAGGTCCAAGCACAACTAGAGGATCAGGATTAGCCAGCTGGGCTCTCAACATCAGCAGCCCGGGAATGCCAAGACAGTGATCAGCATGAAGATGACTGACTGCCAGTACATCCAGGCCCCGGACTCCTATTTTAGTCTTTTTCAAGCCAAGCTGGGCGCCTTCTCCGGCATCGAACAGAAAAATCTTGCCGTTTATCCGAACTGCCAGTGAGGTGAGCAGACGGTCCGGCATGGGCATCATACCGCCGCTGCCAAGAAGTATACATTCCATCTGTAGTCAACTGTCCTCGTCTGCCTATATTGCTGCCGTGATCCAGCAAACCATCACACCGCTCGCTCAGCTGTCAGTCAGAGTCCTGTCGAGCAACAGCGAGCTCAGCTTTGGCCTCTTTCTGGCGCCAGCGGCCATGGGTGTAAAGGTGCACATCTCTTTGTGGGTAAGGAATCTCGATGCCAGCCTTATTGAGAGCCTTGTAGATCTCACAATTCAACTGGTGCATCACTTTGCCCTTTTCTCGGGGATCTTCCACCCAGCAGAGCAGTTCAAAATCGAGAGAGGAGTCGCCAAAGGTGCGAAACCTGACTCTCGGCTCTGGATGGCGCACCAGGAGGGAGTTCTGCCGAGCCACCCCGAGGAGCACCTCTTCCACTTCCTCCACATCAGATCCATAGGCTACGCCCACCTTGAGCCGCACCCTGAAGCGAGGCTGTGGGGCGCTTTCATTGACAACCTTGGTGTTGGCGATAATCGAGTTGGGAATGGATATCTGAACATCGTCTCTGGTAAGAATCCTGGTGCTTCGCAGCCCTATTTCCACAACTTCGCCCCGTTCACCTGAATCGAGAATAATGTAGTCGCCCATCCTGAAAGGCTGATCCAGAAAGACGCTGACGCCGCCGAAGAAATTGGCAAGCGTTTCCTTGGCAGCCAGAGCCACTGCCACGCCGGCGATTCCAGCGGATGCCAGCAGCGGGGTCACATTTATCTGCCATATGGAAAGCAGCCAGAAGGCTGCCCCGGCCAAGACCAGTACCTTGGCAAGGTTCTCACCCAGGCGGATAATCTCGATCCCCTGCCTGCCAGCCTGTTGCCAGTGGTGCACCCAATCAACACTTATGCGGTGGAACACCCTGTTGACGGCCAGCGCCCACATCAATACCATTATGCTTTTCAGCAGACCCACCAGAATAAATTCGAAAGGCGGCCGGGGGCCGAGCCAGCGCACAGAAGCAAGAGCACCAAGGAGGACGATAGTCAGCCAGGTAGGGCGATGTACTGCCTTCAAGATTGCATCATCAAGACGAATCTTTGACCTGCGCACCAGTGAAAACAGCACCCGCTGAGTGAACAAATCCACCAGCTTTGCAAGAAAAAGGGCTGCAGCCATTATGATCGCGGCACCTGTTACCTTAGACTTGCTTACTAAGGCCCAGACGTCAGGCAGCCACTTGTGCACACTATCCACAATTTTCTCAAACATAATACCCTCGAGCCTTGAAGAGAAACCTCCGCCTCAAAAAAACCAGTTCTAAGCCTGCTCCTGTAGACTGAGACTGGACCATCATACTCGAAAGCGAGAGACAAAGAAAGCTCCGGGAAAAAGCAAGGAGACTTGCGTCAAGTTGCTGTGCGGCGGCAATGCAGATTTGCGGTATCACTGAGCAAAAGAAAGTATTACAAAGACTCCCCATGCAAATCAGTAGCGGCCGGGGGGTGTTTCTGGTACAATTTTATTCAACATCGAAAAGCTGGTCCTCAGGACCAGTCCGAGAGCAGGCCAGGCCATTACTCCGCCACACCATCACTCCAGCAGATTGCCCCAGGGGGAAAAGACCACTGAAGCCCCCTCAGGGGGGGAGCCCAGAGCCGGGTTATCTGGACCGGGCGGGATTCTTTACAATCTCCAGATCTTTTCCACGTTGAGACTTATGGCTCCTTCTTCTTCTGTGACTCGCCCTTTAAGGAGATACGCCCTGTTCATGTCGATGATTTGACAGTAGCGTCGATAGGCTGCCGGGAAAAAAGTCGCCTCGAATATGCCTGTCTCATCCTCGAATGAGACGAACTCCATGGCCTCCCCCGCCCGTGTCAGTATCTCCTTGCCGGTTATGGACCAGGCAGCCACGGTCACCCGGCGGCCAACATGACGACTGAGCTGCTTGGCAGGAACAACTTGCCGGCCAGAGGCGGCAATCTTTTTTTTTGCATAGCATCTCAGAGGATGTACAGACAGGATAAACCCCATGGTTTCCTGCTGGTGTCGCAACTTGGTCAGGCAGTCATAATCTGCTATTGCTGGACAACCAGACGAGGGCGTCATTCTGGGAAACAGGAGAACAGAGCCGACCGCCAGCCGCGGCTGGCGGTGGCCATAAAACCACCAGAGCATCTGTGGTCGGTTGAGGTTGCCAGCTATAGAGTCCAGGGAGCCGCTTTGCACCAGAAGGCGGCAGGCAGCCGGCTCCGGATTCACTCTCTGGCGAAAATCCACCAGGGAACAAAAGGGACCGCCCTGCTGCCGTTTCTCTCTGATTTTTTCCTGCAGCTGCCGGGAAAGCCCCTGAAGCTGCTTCAACCCTACGCGCAGGGTTCGATTTTTGCCCACATAGTCAAGCTCGCTTTTGTTGATGTCCGGCCCACGCACCTCGAGTCCCAGGCGCCTTGCTTCAGAAATATAGGCAAAGGTTGAATAATAGCCTCCACCGTTGGATATTACTGCTGCCATGAACTCGGCCGGATAGTGCGCTTTGAGGTATGCCGACTTGAAGCTCACCAGGGCATAGCTGGCAGAGTGGGGTTTGCAGAAGCTGTAGCCTCCAAAAGACTCCATCATCTGCCATACTGCATCGATCACTCTCTGAGGAACACCACGGCGGCGGCATCCTCGATAAAATCGCTGGCGGTAATCCGGCAGCTGCTGCCGACTCTTTTTGGTCAGGGTCTTGCGCAAACAGTCAGCTTCGGCTGCATCGAAACCGGCCAACTCCATGGCCACCCTGGAGACGTCTTCCTGGTAAACCATGATGCCGTAAGTCTCCTCGAGAACCCTGTCGAGCAGCGGATGGATACTCTTGTAGGGAATCCCTTTGAGCCGACGTACGTACTCCAGGACGTACCGGTTGGCAGCGGGTCTGATAATGGAAGAGTGGATGACGAGATGCTGGTAGTCTCCCCGACCGGTCATCTGTTGCAGACGCCGCATGGCCGGCGATTCAACGTAAAAGACTCCCATGGTCTCTCCTCTAGCCAGCAGCCTCTGCGTTGCCGGGTCGTCCAGAGGGTTGAGTTCAGCATAAGAGATTCTTCGACCACTGTTGGCATGAATGGCGGCAAGGGTGTCCCTTATTACTGCGAGGGACCGATTTCCCAGCAGGTCGATTTTCACCAGGCCAGCAGCTTCTGTCTGTTCTTTTTCCCACTGAATCACCCGCACCCCCTTGGGCGCCAGCTGAACCGGCACATGGGAAGAGACCTTTTCCGGAACGATGACTGTGCCGCCACAGTGCACCGAGATATGCCGTGGAATGCCTTCCAGGCGGGCAGCCAGTCTGAAGATCTCGGGCCAGGGCGGCTCCAGCCGAACCCCCTGGAACTTAGGGTGGGAGGCCAGCCGCTGTGATATTTTGCCTGGCGCGCTGAAAGAGGAGAGACGCCGGGTTACCCGGGCGATCTCGGCTGCCGGGATGCCATACACCTTGGCCACCTCCCGCACCGCGGCTCTGGCTCGAAAACCCACATGATTGGCCACCATGGCGAGGCGCTCTCTGCCATAAGTCTTTTCCACGAAATCCAGGACTTCATCTCGTTCGTCCCAGGGGAAGTCCACATCGATGTCGGGAAGATCCCGGCGGTTCGGACTGAGAAAGCGGCCGAAGTAGAGCTGGTGTCGCACAGGATCAACGTGAGTGATGCCAAGCAGGTAGCTCACCAGGCTGGCAGCAGCACTGCCCCGGCCGCAGGTGATTGGGGCCCGGCGGACAATGTCGGCTACTATCAGGAAATAGTCAGTAAATCCTTTGTCCCTGATCAGAGCAAGCTCCTCCTGCAGGCGCTCCTTTACCGCAGGATTCATGGCGCCATACCGCTGTTCCACCCCCTGGAGACATTTACGCTGCAGCAATTCGAAGTGGTCATGTTGTTGATCCCGGTAATGGGGAAAGATTCGCTGGGCAAATTGCCAATCTGTGTGGCAGTGTTGCGCCAGCCGCGCTGCCCCTGCCATTGCCTCTGGACAATGGGGAAAGTGGCAGGCCATATCCTTCTCTCCCTTCAACCATTGCTCAGGGCTGGCAACTTCTCCCGGGGGCAAGTTGGCAAGCGTGGTATTGAGATCAATGGCGCGCAACAGGCAATGGAGCTCGTAGTCGTTTGCGTCAGCAAAATAGACCCGATTTGTGGCCACCAGCGGCAGGTCATGCTCCCGGGCAAAACGCAAAGGCATCTCCCCTTTCTGCCCCGGGCATATCTCCACATGGAGCTCGGCCTTGCCTTCCAGGACGGAAAGTAATTCCAGGTCTGCACTCAGCACGGCCACGCCCGGCAATCCAGTAGCCAGAGCAGCTCTGAGTGAGAAGGCATCCTCCAGGTGACAGCGGCTTACCAGCTCACTCAGGCAGGGATAACTCTCCGGGGTTTTCGCCAGCAGCAGGGCCTGTCCATCCCGGGCTGTCAGCTCTACTCCCACAACAGGGGCAATGCCTTCTCTCCTCGCTGCTTCGAGGAAAAAAGGCAAGCCGTAGAAACCATTGGTGTCGGTGAGGGCCAGATGGCTTATGCCCCGGTCACGGGCTGCTGCCACCAGGGCGTCCACGTGGCTCGCGCCATGCATAAAGGAATAACAGGAATGCACGTGTAGATGGCTGAACATGGCTGCAAAGAGGAATTATTAGCTACCTTTGAAGCGGCAAGCCGGCGCCGCCAACCTTGCCGTAATAGATTGCCCCGGCACCATAACGTTGGCGGATATGATCCAGGGCTCTGACAAGCTGCTCTTCTCTCCGACAACAATGGTCATCCCAGGAAAACAACGAAAGTTGACCAATGGGATGGTGCAGCTGAGTAGCAGTCAACACCAGCCCTCGGACACGCACACGACGTTGTCCAGCCCGGGCAAAAAGTCGAGAGGCAGTCTGGAAAAGGACGCTGTCCAGGAAAAACTCACTGCCGGCAGCTGCACATGTACTCCAGGCTCGAGTCTGCACCCCGTCGGCATAGATTACAGTGAGATCCAGGGCTCCCGGACATCGGTTGCCGGCTCGCAGCTGCCGGCCCAGCTCTTCCACCAGGCCGTAGAGGTGTCCGAGCAGTCTGGAGCGCCGATTTTCATCTTCTCTGAGCTGCATCCTCTTCCGAAGCAGAGGAGCCGCTTCCGGGACTGTTACCGGAGAAAAATCCTCTCCCAGAGCCATCCGCCGCAACCGCTGGCCTGTCCTGCCGAAAACCGTCTCGAGAAGCCCCGACGGTGCTGCTGCCAGATCCCCGATTACAGAGAGATTGAGATCCGCCAGCAGTCTTTTGGCTGTGACGTCTCCCACCCCGGGAAGCGCCTGCACTCCAAGAGGCGCTAAAAAAGCAGCTTCTCCTCCGGGAAACACATCATATAGCTCCTGCACCCGAATCACCCGGGCCGCTACTTTGCTCACCAGCTTATTGCTGGCCAGACCAACCGCGCTGTCCAGCTGCATCTTCTGCAACAGCAATTTCTGCATTCGGTCCGCCACCTCGAGAGTAGCTCCCCACAACCGGCGAGTCCCAGTGACATCCACAAAAAAGTGCCCCCAGCCAGCCGATTCCACCAGGGGTGAAAAAGTGGCAAGAGCCTGCCACACCTCCCTCTGGACCTGACGGTAAAAGGAAAAATCCGGCGGCAGGATGGTGAGCCGCCGACAATGCTGCCGCGCTCGGGACACTACCATGCCCGGCTTGATGCCTTCCTGCGCAGCTGCAGCGGAAGCTGCCAGAACTGGGGTTCGCCCCTGCCCAGGAGCGATGACCAGGGGCCGCTGCTTCAATTCCGGCCGCCGCTGCTGCTCCAGAGCAATACAAAAGTTGCGAATATCGAGATGAAGAATATTGCGTAACATTTCCGCATTCCGCATTATCTTTTATAGTGCCTCATCAAGCCAATCACCACCCCGATGATCTCCACCTGAGCAGCTGCCACTTTCAAGGACTGCATCTGCTCATTCGCTGGTCGGAGCTCCACCTGGTCTCCCTGCTGGTAAAACTTCTTTACCGTTGCTTCACCGTTGATCTGCGCCACTACAGTCTGCCCATTTTCCGCATGATTCTGTTTGCGGATTATGAGCACATCGCCATGGCGAATGCCTTCGTCCACCATGGAGTCTCCCTCTACCTGAAGGGCAAAATTATTGCCGCCGGCAAGCAAACTCTCGGGAACTTCGACGGTTTCGGGCACTTCAATCATCTCGAGGGGAACGCCGGCAGCCACCCGGCCAAGGAAGGGTACAGTCGCTGCAGTGGTGCGCAGGGGACGCAGCTGCAAGGCCCGTTTCTGATTATCCCAGGGGCTTTCGAGGTATCCTTTGCGTTCGAGCTGCTTGAGGTGCTTTACCACCGAATTGAGGGAGCGAAAACCAAAATGATCCCTGATCTCCGTATATGAGGGCGGACAACCCCTGCGGCGAATATATCCCTCCAGATAGCGGTAGACACTCTTCTGTTTTTCTGTCAATTGCAAGGCAATCCTCCCGGAATTCACTACAGACTAGTTGAATCAGCTTGCAGCCACGGTGTACGGACGAAGATGTCAGTCGTTTATTCATCGCAGCGAGACGCTGCGATAGGCAGGTATCAGCGGCCAGCACCGCCAAACCCGCAACAATGGATATACAAATTATAAGGTGAAAGAAAGGTGAAAGTCAAGAGAGAAAAATATCGAGGCCATCGAAAAAAGCACAAGGTATAAGATAATGGCAAAGCGAAATGGTAAAAAAGTGAAAAGCCGTAATTGGCAGCTACGGCCTGCGACCAGTTCAGTCGACACCCGCCCCACAGTGGAAGGCAACTCGCAACTCGCGGTCCCCGGTCTATTTTATTGGATCGCGGCTAGAGAACCGCTTCTACCAGGTCGTTCGCGACAAGCAATAACCGGCAAACCCGTTTTCAGTTAACCCCTACTGCTCCTCCTTCCTTTTCGAGCCCGAGCTCCTGCAGCTTTTCTCTAGTAGGAATACCCTGGCCGTTCCAGCCCCGGTGTTTGTAGTAGTCCTCACGCAATTGCTCCATAGCTGGCAGCCGCGTCTCCCAGCCTTCCGCCTGCTTCGGCAGCTCGAGAATCCGTCGAGATATGTTGTCTGCTGTGCTCGGCTCGAGGCCGCACCCCAGGTTGAAAAGCCGCTTGAGATTAAAAATCCTCTCTCCTGTCAGCATAAAGGTAGCCAATGTCATGGTCTCTCCAACGATCTTTTCATACCAGTCCAACATGTGGGTGAGGTTCAGGCCGCCGAAAAGCATGAATTTGCAGACTTTGAGTGAATCGAGCATCCCCATGACATTCTGACCGGTGGCAGCAAGTTTGCCCTTGTCTGTAGGATCGAGGCGGTCCGGAAGCTCGGCGAGGCCAATCTCCGGCAAAGTGAGGGCCCTCTCAAATGCATGCGACAGGCTGGCCAGATGGCAGGCGCCCCTTGCTGAGGTGGCATAGGACAGGGCCAGACTGCCATAAGCGCGAGGATCGTGCATGGGAAGCTCCAGGCCATTGCCGTGCACCGCAAATTCCTCAGCCTCGCCGCCGATGATTGCTGCAGCCTGCCGAACTCCTTTGGCGAGTATCTCGCCGAGGCCGCGATTCTCACAAATCATTTCGAGCACAGCCACCATGGCCCTGCCATTACCCCAGGTGAGCTCCAACCCGCCGGTGTCTTTCGAACTGATGAGTCCTCTTTCGAATGCTTCCATGGCAAAGGCCACCAGGGCACCTGCAGAAATTGTGTCAACACCATAGCGGTTGCAGAGATCGTTCCCAGCAATCACTGCCTCGAGGTCGCTCACCAGGCAAAGGGATCCCAGGGAAGCGAGGGTTTCGTATTCAGGGCCCGCTCCTTCGATGTCACCGTAGGTGCTGCTGTGGAGCCGAACCTCGCGGCCGCAGCGCACCACGCAGCCCTCACAGCCGTAGGTGCCCGTGCCAAAACGTTCGGCCATGGCAGCGCCGTTGATTTGCAAGGCCTCTTGTTCCCAGCGCTGCGATCCCTTCCAATTCTGCAAGGGCAGTGAGCCCAATCTTTCAAAAGAAGACACATTGCCTGCTGTGCCAAACTTCGTCATGCCGGCCAGATTCTTCTTGATGCCGGAAGCCAACTGCTGCAAAGAGCGAAGCAGTCCTTTCCTGTCAGCCAGCTCAGTTTCTTGCTTGCCATATACAGTAATTGCTTTGAGCTTTTTTGCTCCCATCACTGCCCCGAGGCCGCAGCGCCCCGCTGCTCGCGCCGCTCGGCCATCATTCAAGATTGCTGCCAGGCGCACCAGTTTTTCCCCGGCCGGTCCTATGCAGGCTGATACCGCTCTGTCAGTGGTCTCAGCTCGCAGAGCCTCATCAGTGGCAAAGGTGTCTTTGCCCCACACATGAGCCGCATCCCTGATTTCCACCCTGCCGTCATAAACCCAGAGATACACCGGCCTATCCGACTCCCCCACAATGACCATGCCGTCAAAGCCTGCCCGCTTCAGTGACGCCCCCCAGGTACCGCCGGCATCTGACTCGGCAAAAATGCCTGTAAGCGGCGAGCGGGCCACAACTGCATGTCTCCCAGAAGTCAAGGCAGGAGTGTTGGCGAAAGGTCCTGTCATAAAAATCAGGGGATTTCCACCAGCCAGTGGCTGCACCCTGTATGCCTTCTCATCCCACAGCATCTTTGCTGCCAGACCGCTGCCGCCAATAAATTCTCTGAGGGTCTCCTCTGCTGGCTGCACAACTTTCACAGAGGGAGCGCCAAGGTCGACATAGGCAATCTTGTGCATGTAGCCCTTCATGCAAAACCTCCTTTTCTTTGACCTCAAAAGGATGTGACAAGAAATGGCAGATGGCGTATCAGTGTTTGCCCTTGAAACGGAGAGACAGTTGATTGGGAGGAACGCTGCTCGACTCCAGTGGCGCAGCAGGCGCTGGTTTGAGGCCAGCATGCCTCAGGATGCGACTCACCATTCTGCCATCCACCTGGATCGGACAACGCTGCGAAACCCGGCGAGCAATTTCACTATCGCTGATGCCCGGTTCGTTCACATACTCTTTGATAACCTCCATTTTGCTCAAATGATCCACCTTCCAGGGCCCTTTGGGGCCGGGTTTGTCATCCATCACAGCGCGCAAGCCTCGTTCCTGACTGCGGATGAGATATCTCTCCAGGGTTTCGCGGTCAAGGCCAAAGCCAGCACAAAGTTCTCTGAAGCTGGCCACACCGATGCGAGCAAGTTGAATGACCACCGCTTTGCGAAACTCGCGATCATTTTCTGCATAGACCGCGTACAGGTCTCCATCCTTGTAAACTTTTACCTGGCCATCTTCCTTGCGGATTACCAGCCGGGAATTGATGCGGCGTTCATTGTTGTCCAGTTCCAGTTTGAAAAACCTGTACATTTCTTCACCTGTTTTCGAGGAGGCCACAACGACCATATAGCGAAACAAGTGTTATTCTCGTGGAAAAAGTGAAATAACCTTCCCCTTCTCTTTGGGCGCCTCTGGTTGTCCCTTTCTCTCGGCAGTTCCCTTTTCCCCCTCTTCAGGAACCATTACTTGCTGGTTGGGAGATACCACCTTCTCGAGCACCACCTTTTTGCCGCCCATGGTAAAGGCCGTGCCGTCAATATATTCCTGCCGCAGGATCCAGGTGATCTGTATGAGCGGCACCTGCAATACCAGCAGTCCAACCTGAAACCACTGTGGCTTCACGTCCGGCTCTATGCTTTCGATCCTGGCAAAGAACGTTGGTTTGTCCTCCACATGAACCAGGACCACATCTCCTTCTTGAGCCATGTATTGCTCCCTATGAAAGGATATTTTCAGGTCAACACCGGCAGCCCTGTGGGGGCAACCGTGGTAAGCAACTGCAACTCGAACTGAAAGGGACTTAGCCCGGGCACTTCATGAATCGCTCCAGGGGGTGATTGCAAAAGTGAATGTTCTATAAAAGGCAGTCCTTCTCATGCTCCTGCAGAGCCAATTCAACCGAGGCCTGAACTGGAAGAAGCAGGCGCCTCTTCAGGGCTCGGACAGGCGCGCGCTCCTGATCTCAAGTCTAGCTGCGAAACTTCTCTGGTAAGCAAGTGTTTATGTAAAGGTGGATTCAATATAACACGAAGGAAGATGGCCAAGCAAGCCCACCACCAGTTCAAGCAGACATGCTGGCACCCTGGCATGCGACAAAAAATTATCAAGGGAAAAGTTTTGCTTGACAAAACCACATTCCTTTCATTATCTAAAAATAGAAAAATATCGTGCAGATATCATATTGACTTCCCGAAACCTTCATGTCTGGAGATGTTCCTTGTCCAAAAACAACCATCTTTACCAGAAAGAGTTTTCCATAGCCGCCAAGTCCAAGGCCAAGATTGAGCTGCTAGAAAGAGACCAGGGCCTTTTTGTCCAAATGCAGACCCTCGAGAACAGGGAAGCAGGCGTTGAATCGAAAGTCATAATTCCAGCTGCGCTTCTTCCGGAGCTCAAAAGGGCCATAACTGAGATGGAAAAAGTTCTCTCCGACAAGGGTGAACTGGAAGACTACGACAATGCCAGATCCTATCAACAAAGCCGCAGGGTGATGTTCGCCAACGACAGCGAGTTGGAGTTCGCCCGTATTCTGGACTTTTACCAGATCCGCTGGGAATACGAACCCACCACTTTCCCCATCGCCTGGGACGAGGATGGCTATGTGCGGGAATCTTTCACCCCGGATTTTTATCTACCAGACTATGGCCTCTTCATAGAGCTAACCACAATGAAGCAGTCGCTGGTCACCAAGAAAAACAGAAAAGTGCGCCTGTTCAAGGAGCACTATCCAAACATTCCCATCAAGCTTTTTTATGGAAAGGATTACAAGGCCCTGCTTATCAAGTTTGGCATTCACCCCGAGCACAGGGAAGGCAACGAAGGCAAACATGAGAGCCACCGCCCTTCGGCAAACGGCGGGCAACGAGAACAGACTCCCACGAACCGCACGCATAACACCAGTTAAGGCTGAAACGTGCAATCTGAATTGTTAGGAAAAGTATATCTGAGTGCTGCTGAAATCCAGGGGCGAGTCAGGGAACTCGGCAAGCAGGTTTCTGACGATTATCGTGGCAAAGAGCTGGTGCTCGTTGGTATTCTACGGGCCTCTTTCGTATTTATGGCGGATCTGGTCAGAGCAATCGACATTCCCCTGTCGCTCGACTTCATGGCAATATCGAGTTACGAGGCTGAAGAGGGTTCCTCAGGGGCTGTGAAAATACTGAAAGATCTGGACGAACCCATTACAGATAAACACATTCTCATAGTTGAAGATATAATCGACACCGGTCTCACCCTCGGCTATCTCATTCGCCACCTGCAGGCAAGAAATCCGGCGAGCGTCAAGATATGCACCCTTCTCGACCGGACAATCCGCCGCATCGTGCCGCTGCCAATCACCTATAAAGGATTCGAAATTCCCGATATCTTCGTGGTTGGCTATGGCATGGATTATCAACAACTTTACCGCAACCTGCCCTCACTGCACCTCTGTGAGGTCAAGATATGAAGCCGCTCTCTGCAAGCAAAGCCAGGTTCTGCCCAGGACCATTTTGCGGCTTCAGCCCCTCCAGGTCTACTTTTCACGACAAGGAGATGCGGCCCCAGGGCTTCCCCAGCCCTCATCTTTGACTCTGTGACCAGCATAAACAAATGTCTCACTGCTGGCATCCGGGTAGTGATCCTCTCTGTACCTGATATTGTATACCCCGGTCCTCTGTGTTAAGTTAGTTGACTTCAAGATATTCTTATAGAAAGCAGGAGAGAGGAACTTCTCATGAGTGGGCCTTCTTCTTCCAAGCTATTGCACATCCCCCTGTATCGCTGCCTGTTTGTCGCCTGGACCCTGGTGTTGCTGGGAAGCATGGCTGTTTTGGCTCAACAAAGACCACCAGCTGCTCCTGTCAAGGTGGCTCGGGTGACGTCCGTCAAGATGAGACCGCAGGTGACTCTCATCGGCAATGCAGAACCCAGCGTCACCAGTGTTGTAGCAGCAGAGGTCGAAGGCCTGGTAAAGCAGTTCAGCGCCGAAGAAGGTACTTTTTTACAAAAGGGAGACGTCATTGCCAGGCTGGAAGCTACCCTTCTACTCAAGGATCTCCAGGCAGCAAGGGCGAACAGGACTGAAGTAGAAGCCCGACTCAACAATGCCCGGGCCGAGCTTCGGCGTTCGGCTAAACTCCTTGCTACCAAAGCAATAGCCGACAAAAAGTATACCGACGATCTCGCAGAAGTGGAAACTCTAGAAGCACGGATGATGAGAATGCAGGCCGAAATAGGACGTCTCCAGGATGAGATCGCCAAGAAGACCATAGAGGCGCCGTTCAGCGGCTTTGTTGTCGAAGAGCACGCCCAGGTGGGAGAATGGCTGAGCAAAGGTGGGCCTGTTATAACTCTTGCCGATTTGAAAAACATCGAGGTGCTGGTGGATGTACCTGAGCGCTACATCTCGCGAGTCCGGGTGGGAGATCCCGTCAGGGTGACAGTGGATGCTCTGAATCCTGGAACCTTTCAGGGAAAAGTCATCGCTGTGATTCCTGTAGGAGACACTGCCGCTCGGACTTTTCCAGTCAAGGTCGCCGTGCACAATCCCGATGCCCGCATCATGGGTGCCATGCTCTGCAGGGTCAGTCTGCCATTGGGCGAGGAACAAGCCGTCCTTGCTGTTCCCAAGGACGCAGTGGTGAACAGGGGTGCTCGTTACCTGCTGTTTACTGTAGAAAATGGCAAAGCCCGCCCGATTCCTGTAGGTCTGGGAAGGGCAGCCAACAGCATGATCGAGGTAAAAGGCCCTGTCAAGGAGGGAATGGTGGTGGTGGTGCGCGGCAATGAAAGGCTCAGGCCTGGACAACCGGTGCAGGTCATACCCTAGAGGATCTCAGTCTCAAAGACATTGCACGGGGACTCCTAGAGTCCTTCCTATATGCAAGAATCTGTTGGAGTAATGGAGCAGTGGAGGATTGGAGTGATGCTGAGGACTAACCGATTCGAGATTGGGGCCTGACTTTTTCCAACACTCCAGTATTCCAAAACCCCAGTACTCCAAGACAGTTTGGACAACTCATATCGGCAAGACCACGCTAATTTGATCTGGCCCAAAATATCAGGCCTCCAGGATCACAATGAAAGTTGTTGATGCTTCCATAAAAAACCCGATCACAGTGGCGGTGGGAGTTATTCTGCTGGTCATGTTTGGCCTGATTGCCCTCTTTCGCATCCCGGTCCAGCTGACACCAAACGTGGACAAGGCAGAAATCACCGTGAACACCATGTGGCCCGGCGCCAGTCCCCAGGAGGTGGAACGCGAGATAATCGACGAGCAGGAGGATGTGCTCAAGAGCGTCGAAGGCCTGGTTGAAATGAAAAGTGAGAGTTTTCTCGGCCGAGGCAGAGTCACCTTGCAATTTCAGGTGGGCACGGACCCGGATGCTGCTCTCCTCAAGGTTTCCAACAGCCTCAACCAGGTCCCTCAATACCCTGATGAGGCTCAAGAACCTGTGCTGGTGTCTTCCGGCAGCGAACAGAACGCCATTGCCTGGATCGTGCTCGAACGCCTCAGCGGCGATCACAGCAACATTGCCACCGAATACCAGTTTGTCAAGGATTACATTAAACCGCGTTTCGAAAGGATTCCCGGTGTAGCCGAATCCGAGATCTTTGGCGGCATAGAGCCGGAAATGCAGGTCATATTCGACCCTGACGCCCTGGCGGCCCATTATATAACTCTCGCCGAAGTGGCAGCCTCACTGAGTCAGGAAAACGAGAATATCAGCGCTGGAGACTTCGACGAAGGCAAGCGGCGCTTCATTACCAGGACAGTAGGACAGTTCCGCAGCCCAGCTGATGTGGCCAACGTGGTAATCAAATATGTAAACGGCGCTCCCATTTACGTCCGGGACGTGGCCGCTGTGAGGTTGGGATATGCCAAGGAAACAGCGGCAGTATATGAGAAAGACAGGCAGACTATTGCCATCAACTGCAAACGTCAGACCGGCGCCAATGTCCTGCTGGTAATGCAGGGCATCCGCCAGGCCATCAAGGAAATGAACAGCGGCCTTCTGCGACAACGGGGTTTGCGCCTCCGCCAGGTCTACGATGAGACTGAATATATTGACAGCGCTATCGAGCTGGTCCGCCAGAACCTTGTTCTCGGCGGCAGTCTGGCTGTGCTGGTGCTTCTTCTTTTCCTGCGATCACTCACCAGTACCCTGATCATTGCTACCGCTATTCCCATCAGCATAGTGGGAACTTTCTTGTTGATGTCCTTTTTCGGACGCAACATCAACGTCATCAGCCTGGCAGGTCTCGCCTTTGCCGTAGGCATGGTTGTTGATGCCGCCATTGTTGTCCTGGAAAACATAGACCGCCACCGTGGACTTGGTGAAGACCGTCTGCAGGCGGCTTCTGCCGGCACCATCGAGGTCTGGGGAGCTGTACTGGCAAGCACTCTTACCACCATGGCGGTTTTCATCCCGGTGGTTTTTGTAAAGGAAGAAGCAGGACAGCTTTTCCGGGACATTGCCATTGCCATCAGTTGTGCCGTGGCCCTCAGCCTGACGGTCTCCATTACCGTAATCCCCTCGCTTGCTGCAAAGATTCTCGGAATTTTCCGGGATCGGCGGTTGGCAAGAGCCCCCTATCCCGAACCCGGCAAAGCGCAATTGTCGCCAGTAAATCCCCGACAAAATCCCGGCCATACTCCAGGGAGGGAAAAGCCTGCAGGTTTTCTCAGCTCCCTATTGCGCCCTGTGGATGTATTCGCTCACTGGTTTACCGAGGGCATCGCCTCTCTCAATTACCACATAACCGGTTCGCTGGGTGCTCGCCTTTTTGTGGTAGTGATTCTCACGGTCTTCTCTCTCGCCATGGCCTTTTTCCTGGCACCCAAGACTGAATATCTTCCTGAAGGAAATCGCAACTTCGTCTTCAGCATTCTTCTGCCGCCGCCCGGGTACAATCTGGATGAACTCAGCAAAGTGGGCGAAGAGATTGTCGACCATCTTCGACCCTACTGGCAGGGAGAAGAAAAGCCTGACGGTTCCAGACAGTTCAAGGAGCCACGCATCCGGAATCTCTTTTATGTGGCCCTTGGTCGCCTCATGTTTGCCGGCGCCTCCACGAAAGATCCTTTGAAGGCCAGAAGTCTCGTACCTGTTTTTATGCGCAAACTTCGCAAACTGCCAGGATTTTATGCCACCTCCTATCAGACAAGCCTGTTCGGCCGCGGCATAAGCTCCGGCAGGACAATCGACCTGGACATCACCGGTCCTGACCTGGAGCGTCTCATCGAATTGGGGGCACGGGTCTTCTTTCAGGCAATGCAGCTGTTGCCCGGCTCCCAGATTCGCCCCATTCCGAGCCTTGATCTTGCCAGTCCTGAAATCCGCATCATTCCCGACCGCGTCCGGGCCAGCAGCCTGGGGCTTTCGGCCAGAGATATTGGCCTAATAGTGGACAGCATACTGGACGGCCGCAAGGTGAGCGACTACCAGTATGAAGGCAGGGAAATAGATCTGACCCTCATGGGCAGGAAGGCTGCCATCCAGAGAACTCAGGATTTCCAGGATCTGCTCCTGCGAGCTCCGGACGGCCGTCTGGTAACCCTTGGCTCTGTGGCCCACATACGCTGGGTTGCGGGGCCTACTCAGATAAACCACATCGAACGGCAGCGGGCCATTACCATCCAGGTTCGTCCACCTCGAGAGATTCCCCTAGAGGAAGCCATGGACACCCTGAAGACCAGGGTGATAGGCCCGCTCCAGAAAAGCGGTGAACTCGGCGGTCTTTACAACATCAACCTCTCGGGTACGGCAGACGACCTGGTGGTTACCCGCAGGGCGCTGCAGTGGAACTTTGTCCTGGCCCTGATAATTACCTATCTATTGATGGCAGCCCTCTTTGCAAGTTTTCTCTATCCTTTTGTCATCATGCTCAGCGTTCCCCTGGCAGCAGCCGGCGGCTTCGCCGGTCTCTGGCTCGTGAGCCACTTCATCGAGTATCAGGCTCTCGATGTGCTCACCATGCTCGGCTTCGTCATCCTCGTGGGCACAGTGGTAAACAACGCCATTCTCATTGTACACCAGAGTCTGAATCACATCCGCCATGAAGGCATGGAAAGGCGGGCCGCCATACGCGAGGCGGTGCGCAACCGTATTCGGCCTATCTTTATGAGTACAACCACCAGCGTCTTCGGCATGCTGCCCCTGGTGCTCTTTCGCGGTGCCGGCTCTGAACTATACCGCGGCCTGGGCAGCGTGGTGGTGGGTGGCCTGGTGCTCTCCACCATATTTACCCTTTTCTTGATTCCGGCTCTTTTCAGTCTTGTTCTGGACGCCCGGGTGAAGATAGCCGGCAAGATTTCCTGATGGCCCCTTCGTTGATGACAGCAAAGGTTGTCAGGTTAGACTTCTCACCGCGAAGAGACCATATCTGACATGAAAACAACAGAACTGGACATTGCTGCAAACGGCCTTGTGCTCAAGGGCAGCCTCTGCACACCTGAAGCCGCTTCCTGGCCGCTGGTGGTCATGTGTCACGGCCTTCTGAGCCACAGAAACAGCTCAAAATACCGGTTCCTTGCTCAAACCCTTGCGGCCAGGAACATCGCCAGCCTCCGCTTCGACTTCAGGGGATGCGGTGAAAGCGAGGGTGAGCTGCAGGAAAGCACTGTATCGGCAAGGTGGCATGACCTGCGCTGCGTCATTGCTGCGGCAAGACGGTTGCGTGGCTTCGACGGCTGCCTCGGCCTGTTGGGCAGCAGTCTTGGAGGCTTTCTGGTGCTGCTGGAGTTGAGCCGCAGCAGTTCGCCGTATCCTGCAGCAGCCTGGGCAACGCCCTCGTCTCTGCTGGAGCTGGAAAGTCGCCTCGAATCCTCTCCCCTGCCCCTGGGTCCTGCCTTCATCCAGGACTTGCGGCAATATGAGATACTGCCCGCGCTGGCGACGGTCAGCCGCACCCTGCTGATCCACGGACTTGATGACACCCTGGTTCCGGCAAGGCATGCCCGGCTCCTGTACGAAGCACTGGCCCCGCCCAAGTGCCTTCATCTGCTGCCCGGCGCTGACCACAGAATAAGCCAGCCGGAGTGGCGGCAGCGAGCAGCCGCCCTCACCGTAGATTGGTTTGCCAACTATTTCTTTATTCCATCATATCTTCTTTTACAATCTCCTCAGACTGTGTTCACCCGTTTCCATTTGATCACCACACCCTCTACTTACAAAGCCGACATCTTCTTGGCAGAAGCTTCAGGAGTGCCTATACTCAGGGTCGCAAAAAAATTCTTGCAACTGCAGCGTTGGCTATAATATAGTAATTTTATAGTCAACGAACTTACGAAGTGGTAACTTTCCATTATCAAACAACCTGGCTGTCCCTCTGAAGATATTTACGCTCATTTCTTATTATGGCTGCATAGTGACACTGAGTTCGGTAATTCCAGCTACCAATTTGCCCGTGGTGTGAAGAATAGAGTTGCTATTTTCGCCGCTGAAAGAAGGGAGCGATCAGCCATTGCACCAGAGTTCGGTCGCGAGGGAGTTTCCACTAGGGTGTTTGATCAAGAAGACTTTTCCTTCTCAACTATAGAGAACAAAAAAGCGTGTGTAAAACATCGCACTCGACAAAGGAGGAAGGTATGAAATGGTCACATGTCCTCGTTCAGATTTTCTACAAGGCAAGGCGCACGGCAATTTTCTGCCCGGCAATTTTCTTTCTGTTTGCTTCTGGGGTGGGTTTATCCGCAACCTTTATAGTGGATACAACGCTGGACGACCCCACCAAAACGGACTGTACCCTGACTTCTAAAGATTGCAGCCTGAGAGGCGCCATCAGTGCGGCAAACGCGACGCCGGGAAAGGATTTAATCCAGGTTCCCGCGGGCACTTACACCCTGACCAATTTGGGAACAGGGGATGATTTGAATGCCACCGGCGATCTGGACATCACGGACTCCCTCACCATCGAGGGGGCAGGCTACGTAGAGACTGTTATTGACGGCGGCGCCAGGGACCGAATCATCCATATTCCCACCGGCACCGGAATAGGCGTGATTCTCTACGGCCTTACCCTGCAAAACGGCTCGGCTCCCTATGGCGGCGGGATCGCCAACATGGGAGGGGATCTAACGATCAAGGACTGCATCGTCCAGGAAAACACGGCTGTCGGAAGTAGCATTGGTACGATTGGAGGCGGGATCCTGCTTGACAATGATGGCATGTTGACTATTACCAACTCCTTTATACTAAACAACCGGTCAGGCAGTGCTGGTGGAGGGATCTTCGTCAATCAGGGCATGCTGAATGGTACGGATATCAATATTATGGGAAACGAGGCCTCCCAGGACGGGGGCGGGATCTATATGTCCAATGGGGTGATGACCTTACTGCGAAGCACTATAGCCCTGAATACCGCCTCGTCGGGTGCAGGGGGAGGCATCCTGACCTTTTATCCCACATATGAAGGGGTGACTTCCCTTGTGAATTGCACGGTCAACCTCAATCAGGCGAAAGACGGAGGCGGACTCTATCTGTCGACATCTGTCCCACCGGGAATGGAGATTAGAAACTGCAGTATTTACGGAAATGAGGCCTCCCAGGACGGGGGCGGGATTTACTACTACAACAACGCCGCGGGCGAGCTCATAGTCGTGAACTCCACGATTGGCCTGAACAAGGCTGACCGCCGCGGGGGCGGGTTCTACAACAAGGAAGGTATCGCAAAGATGCTTTTCACGACGGTGACGGCCAACCGAGCCGATGATGACGACGACGCAACAGGGGACGGAGGAGGGTTCTTTCGCGAGGGCGGCATTACACAGATCAAATATACCATTCTGGCCGAAAACCAGGATCGCGGCGGGGAGGCGCCAAACTGCAGTGGGAGCTTGGTCATCGTGGGAAATAATCTGGTGGATGACCCTTCAGGGTGTACTTTTGCGGGAACCGGCTATGTTATCACCGGCCTGTCTCCTCAGTTGGGCACGTACGGACTGCACGGCAATATCACCGGCTACTACCCTCTGGCCAGAACCAGCCCTGCTGTCAACGCCTGCATCGACTGCCTGGACTTCTTTCTGGCTACAGTTAGGCAGGACCAGCGAGGCAAGCTGCGTCCCCAGGCGGGTCGCTGCGATCTGGGTGCTTACGAGGTGGCTCACAGCATGGTCCCAATCCTGATTCCGCTGTTACTCTCTTACTGAGACCTGGAGTGAGCGATTTTCAAGACCTCAAGCCGGGCATATCTGACAAGAGTGGAAAACTTCTCAGAATAGCAAAGCACCCAGGCAACAGAGCACGATCCTGAACTGGACGCACAAAGACGGCTAACATGTGTTCCTCGACACTGCTGTCAATGTTGGATTGCTACCGGTACAGCACATGTTCATGTCGCCCCCCAGAGTTCCTCTGATATTTCCTGACCAGAACAATAAGCATGGCGTGACACCAAGCACACCTTTGTTGACACAACAGACCAGGAACACCGGCCTACGCGCTAACCCGCAACCGGCAACTCACAAGCCGCAACATCTCAAACCTCCACCTGCAAGCCGTCGTATGCCACGGTGACCGCAACCTGCAGACCATGGTCGCCAAACACCTGCTCCACCACCTGCTGCCACTCCTGCTGACAGGTGGGCACAGGATAGGGCGTATTGCTGCCAGGCGGACAGAGTGGCTGCGCCGGTGGTACTTTCTTGAGGTACACATTGGCAGGGTCACCGGGCACCTGGTCGGCGTCTGATATATGGACGAGATAGACGTGTTCCCTCGGCTGCCATTTCCGAATAAGGGGCAAGGCCCGCTGCAGACTCAGGTGTGAGGGACGGTTTTTCTGCGGCTCGTTCAGCCAGTGAGATTGTATGATCAGAACGTCAGGTCGCTGCAAAACCTCGGCTTCAGAGTCAAGATTCAGGAGATCTGAAGTGTAAACTATTCTCTTGCCGTTGTCTTCGATCATGTATCCAACCGAGCCTGCGGCTACAGGGCCATGATAGGTCTTGAACGGTACAATGCTGGTCCGCAGATCCGCAACCCTTTCACCCGGGGTCACCATTTTCTTTGCCAGCGTCTTTTCCAGCAAATAGCCGAAGCGCTGTTCAATGGCCTGCCATGTTCTTTCGGTAGCGTAGACGGGGATCGACTGCCAGTTGCTGGGATCAGCAGAGCGCCTGAGGGCCACCAGTTCGTCCAGGCCCAGGTAATGGTCGCCATGCTCGTGGGTAATCAGCACCGCGTCAACACCTTCCAAACCGTTGTCATGCCACTGCTGACGAATGTCAGGACCGCAGTCGATGAGGATTTTTTCCTGCGCCTCCAGGTAGATGGCGGTGCGCCGGCGTGCTTCGCCCCGGCGCTGCATCTCGCGGCAGATGCGGCAATCACAGCCTATTTCAGGAAGCGCCCAGGCCGCCCCTGTTCCTAAGAAGATAATTCTCATTGTCAGGCATATCCAGCAATAACCATTTCGGCATCACAATAATAGCTGACCGTCCATAATGTAGCTTGCCATGGAGGAGGGTGCCATTCCTAGAAAAGCAGGAGGTACATGGCAGAGACCGGAACTGCTGCTATCCGAGCAGGTCCGATGAAATTTCCGAAGGCATGGGGATAATCGCCAACGTCTACAGTAGCAGTCACCTTATTGGAAGCCGTATCTATAACTGATACAGTGTCACTGTAGTAGTTTGTTATGTAAGCGAAAGGGGCTCCCAAAGAAACGCTTGCAGAAAACAAAAAAACAACAGCCAGCATTACCGTGGTTGATACCCTGATCCTCATTTTACTGTCATCACCTTGGCAATTTGCCTTTACACATAGCTGAATCATTTAGCCGTCTATCTATCTGCCAGTGCAATATAATTACCTCCAGTTTCCATGCGAACCAACTGTTAGCTTCAAACGGGGAGGCTCAGGAGTTATCAATCTAACACAAGTATGTGAATCAGATCAAAGGGGAATGAAATTCACCACCCAACTTGACACGCGAAGATGTTTGCTGCTATAAAAAAATTATCAAAAGTAAATTTTCATCAAATACCAAATAAATATCCGCGCGCTCATGCTAATATGTACTCAATTGGCCGCAATTTTGGGGTGACCGGGGGTTGATCGAAGCCTTTTTTTGGTGGATTGTGCCCCTATCAGAAATTTACTTCGACTATTGAGGAACTGCATCTCCTACCTTCGTCTCCCCACCAAACGTTTCAGAAAGATCCGAGCAGTCGCCTCTTGCGCTCAGCTTCTCTAGAAGGAGAGGCCGGTGTGTAGAGGAAGGCCCAACAGGCCAAAAAGTTATCTTCTCACTGAAATGGTCCTGACTGTAATCGAGGATCAACCATATAGCAGTTCAGTAAAGACAAAGCAGACCATGGAGATTCATTGGCCTTTAGTTTACAGAGAACAGAAGGCGTAGGAGATACTTATGAAGAAGGTTCTTGCTGGATTTTGTGTATTTGTACTTCCCTTCTTGATAAGCCAGATATTTTTTGCGGACACGGCAGACGCAGGCTACCAGATTACCGCGTCGGTGTTTTCTAGCGGGGGTGTTCCAATGAGCTCCTTGAGTTTTGCTGTAACTTCCACTATCGGTCAACATTCACCCTTGCTGGACCAGGAAGATCCGCCCTTTTCGACCACCTATGATCTGTACACCGGCTTCTGGTACATCCTGGATTATGTTGGCAGAAGATCTGGGGCCGGGTTTCTTCCTGCCATACTCTTACTACTGGAGGATTGACTGGGAAAATATTCATTAAGGAGGAGCCGCTATGAACCGGACAAGAGCCTTTGTGTGGAGTTTGATATTCCTGGCAGGTGTATTGTTCAGCGGGATATCTTGGGCCGTACCTGAACTGATAGGTTACCAGGGAAAGCTCACTGATGATGTTGGAACTCCTCTGGAGGGGACCTACCGTGTCCGTTTCTACCTCTATAATGCCCCGACTGAGGGCATAGTGCTGTGGCACGAAGAACAGAGCGTTATGGTCTCCCGAGGGATCTACAATGTGCTCCTTGGTTCTGTGAATCCACTGCACCAAAATATTTTCACAACAGGAGACAGTGTCTATTTGAAGGTGGCCATTTTCAACCCGGACACATCCGCCTGGGAAAAACTTTCCCCGAGGCAGAGGCTTGTTTCGACGGCCTTTGCCTTCCAGGCGGAAAATGCCCAAACCCTAAATGGCTTTGAATGGGGCTATTTTGCCCCTGCAGTACATGATCATTCAGGGACGGATATCTGGGGTCCTCTGGAACTTAGCGCCAAGCTCTCCACAAGTGGCTACAAAGGCACCATCTCCGGGACCAATACAGGCCAGAGCGGGGTCCGGCGTATATGGAAACGCCAGTGATAAAATCGGCACCACCTACGGGGTCTATGGAACGAGTGCCTCCACCTCCGGCCGGGGCGTCTGCGGAACCGCCACTGCGACCTCGGGTGTTACCTATGGCGTCCGCGGCATCACAAACTCGAGCTCAGGCCGGAGCATCTATGGGTGGGCCACCTCCGCCACGGGAAAGACCTATGGTGTCCGGGGAAAGAGCTCTTCTACCTCCGGCACAGGAGTCTCCGGGTACGCATCGGCTGGCACGGGCACCACCTATGGTGTACACGGCCTGAGCAACTCCAATGCTGGCTACGGGGTCTACGGACACGCCAACGCCTGGGGTGGCACGACCTACGGCGTCTACGGCAGGAGTGATTCCCCGGACGGCTACGGGGTCTCCGGAATCGCCACAAACGATGGTAAAGGAGTATCCTACGGAGGATACTTCGAATCCCGCACCAGAAACGGCTCTGCAGCATATTGTTATGCTACCGGCAAGAACGCTAAGGGCCTGGTTGTAAAATCCAAGAATGGCATCGGGGTTTGGGCCTCTGGAGATAACCTTGGCGCTTCTTTTATCGGTCTTAACGGAGACGGGATACACGTCGAATCAAAGAATTCAGGAGATAATAACTTCAAAGGCGGAACCGCGATCTACGCCGCAGCCTCGGGTAATTCTGATTATGCGGCATATTTCGCTGGAGGGAATGTTTTCGTGCTCAGCCACCTCATTGTAAGCGGATCCAAAGACTTTGTACAGCCCCATCCCACGGATCCATCCAAGGAGATCATGTATGCAAGCCTCGAGGGTGGAGAAAACGGGGTATATGTGCGCGGCACCGCGGCCCTGAAAGACGGTGTTGCGGAGATCAACCTTCCCGAGCATTTCGCCCTCGTGGCATCCGAGGAGGGCGTAACAGTGCAGGTTACCCCGCTGGAGAGCTGCCATGGACTCTTCGTGGCGGAAAAGAGCCCTCAAAGAATTGTGGTCATGGAGAGCCAGGGCGGAACCGGAGATATCTCTTTCGATTACCTGGTCATGGGAGTAAGGCGGGGGTTTGAGGAGCACGAGGTCGTACGGGAAAACAGGCACATCAAGCCGCCACCCAGCATGAGCCAGGAGCGATACGAGGCCTGGGTGGCGCTACCCGAGAATCGCGGCCGAAGGGCCCTCCTCATCGAGAACGGAACCCTCACCAGGGAAGGACGGATCAACGAGGGAACCGCATCGAGGCTTGGATGGAAGCTCGGGCCAAGAACGGAGGCCGAACGGGTGCAAAACCTGCTGCCTAGAAGGAGACCGGTACGTCCATAAGGTTATGAATCCCTCCCCCCTACAAACACAGCACGGGCATGGAGCGCCGAAATAAAATCCCAATATCCCCTCGCCTATGCTGACGCTTTCTGTGTGGCCACCGCCCAGCGTGTTAATGGCCGCATACTCACCAGTGACCTCGAATTCAAAGCAATTGAACATTTGGTAGCTGTGACATGGTTGACTGAACCACCCACTGAATGTCAATAAGACGAGAACGGTACAGTCGCGATAGACTACACAGAAGCCGTTGCCATAAGAAAATCACAGCTTCTTGGCATGATGTCGACAGGTCCAGGTTTTATCAACCTGCGTTGGTCATGTGGAGACCGATGTGGCAATACAATTATTGCCATTGGCATTGCATTGTAGGCCGTTCAAGCGCAAACTCGAGATTGAGCCAACCGAAAGGAAAAAAAACGATGCGATTAGACAAAATAGGATTCCTTCTGCTAGTGATCTTCGTCTCAATATCATTCCAGAGCCTGGCCGCCGCCGATGTCTTCAGGGCAACCAGACGAACTACCACTAACTATTCTAAGCTTCTTCCTCAGTTGCAGGTCGTGGGGCAAAAGATATTCTACTTGTGGCAGGAACAGGATGCGGAGTCAAAATGGCAGATCTGGACTGCTGTTATGAATACCGACGGCACCGACTGGCATGCTGTCAAGCGAACGTCTGGAGCCTTTGATAAGCAGACGCCTCAATTTCAAGTGGTTGGAAGCAAGATCTATTTTGGCTGGAGCGAGGATGATGGGGATAACTGTCAAATCTGGACTGCGGTGATGAACACGGATGGTACCGGCTGGACCTCCACGAAAAGGACCTCTACCGCTTATGATAAAGACTATCCCCAACTTCAGGTTGTGGGCAGCACTATCTATTTCGTGTGGTCTGAATTGAATGTTCCTAATTCTCAGATTTGGACGGCCGAAATGAGCATCAGCGGTACTGGCTGGTCCGCGACTCGGAGAACCTCCACCACATCCTTCAAATTTATACCTCAATTGCATGTAGATTTGGACAAGATATATTATGTGTGGTCTGAAGATGATGGTTCTCATTCACAGATATGGACCGCTGTCATGAACACCAACGGTACAGGCTGGGCTGCCACTCAAAGAACCTTCAGCAGCTACGACAAGAGAGTGCCCCAACTGCAGGTATACGATAGCAAAATCTATTATGTATGGCAGGAAAATGATGGCACTTATAAGCAGCTGTGTCTGGCTCGAATGAATACGGATTGCACCGGATGGGAAAATCTCGGCATGTCGGAGAGTGCTCATGACAAATCAAGCCCTCAGATGCAAGTTGTCGATAATAAAATATTCCTTGTCTGGAGCGAGGATGAGGTAAGTTACAGTCAGATCTATACGGCCACGATTGATTTCAGTGTAGCAAAAAGCAGGGCAAATGTGAGGAAAAGAACATCCAGTCATTTTCACAAGGCCTTTCCGCAGTTGCAGTTATCTGACCGCAGGATATATTATGTATGGTCCGAAGATGACGGATCTAACTACCAGATCTGGACCGCCGTCAGCTCCCCATTCACCCCTGGCGCCACCAACCTTTTGCTGCTGAATGATTGATATGGTTTTTTTGAGGCTCATCCAAAAGCAGCAATGAGTTCAATAAGAAGTAGCACGGCGTGCATTATTCAATCAAGAAACTGACCTGGCGGACAAAGCTCTTGAGATCATCCAGATCCGGCCCGGTAATCGTTCTGTATAATCGGGAGTAGTCTATTTCCCAGTACCGGTGTACCAGGAGGGTCCGAAAGCGGGCCATTCTGGCGAGTCGGCATGCAAGTTCCGGCTCAATCAGCCCGTGATCAGCCGGCAACTGAAAGCAGGACGCGTATTCTTCCGTCACTTTCTTCAACTTCCTGGCTGAAATATGCAGGCAGAGATCGATGGCGGCTTTTGTAGCTACAATGAGCCTGAAACTGGCTGCTGCCCGTCGCGGTCCTCCAGAAATGCCTCTAGTGCGACCCTTCTAAATGCCTGCAGTTGTTCTATGGACTCAGTGATATCCCTGAACTTGGCATAGACCTTCTCGAGGTTGAGTGTCACCAAGAGTTCATCCAGTGCCATTTTCCCCCTTTTTGACTTTTCATCGGGCACCTCAGATTCACGAAAAAGCAGTCCCAAATATTAACTTATAACCCAAATTATGTGATTCTTCCCCTTTTCAAAGGAGGAGTTCAAAACGCCGCTCCCACTACTATTCTCTCATCCGTAGTATCGACTCCAAGCGTCGGTTAACTGAGGAATAAAATAGTATTCTGATAATTTTCACACTTTTTTCACAAACTTCAGATGGTGAGGAAGTATGTCTCCATTCAAGGCAAACCTTTATAAGTAACCGGACTCCATGCCTTGAATCAGGGCGGTCAGCACCTCATTGACCGGTGAAGCCATACCTTGGCAGGCTGCTATGCGTACCACGGCACCGTTGATCTGATCGATTTCAGTCTTTTTCTGCCGTCTTACATCCTGTAGCATGGAAGAAATATTGCCGGCGGTGGAGCGGCATATGGCCCGGACCCTCTCGATCTCCTCCGGCAAATTCAGAATGATGCCGCAACCACGTGCCACCTGGACAGCTTCCGCTACTGCACCATCCATAACTTTCCGGCATGCAGGAATCTTGAGGAGTTCGCCATTCGGCATCCCCAGAATGGCGCTAAGGGCGTTAATAGCCACATTTAGCACCAGCTTACGCCACAAAATGGATTGGATATCATCAACCACTTGAGCCGCCAAACCTGCCCCGTTCAAAGTAGCCACCAGATTCCGGAGTTTAGACCTAGCCTTCAGATCTGAGCTGGCTCCACCCACCCCCCCGAGCCATATCTCCCCGTAGCCGGCATGACGCACCTGCCCTACCCTAAGCAAGGTGGCACCATGGGAGGTAACTCCGGCAAGAATCCGATCGCTATCGAAAAATTCACCAAGCGTCTCAATATTGCCCAGGCCATTTTGTAAAGTCAGGAGGTGGCTCTCAGGAGCAATGGTGTCCTTCAGCCTAGCAACGGCAGCTACAGTATCACAGGCCTTGACGCAAAGGATCAGTACCTCTGCCGATCCGATTTCGGTAGGATCCGCAGTAACCGTAATTGGGGTATGGAATCTCCCTCTTGCTCCATCAACAGCAATTCCTCTGTCCTCAAGCAGAGCGGCCCGTTCGGGCCGATGATCTAACAGGTAGACCTCTTCTCCAGCCCTGGCCAGATAAGCTGCGACTAAACATCCGATAGCTCCCGGTCCGATTACTGTAATAGTCATGTGCTAAATATCCATCTTTTCCTTATTTCTTTTCCCAGCGCAACAATTCCGTTACCTTGCTCAAGGTGCTCCCCTCTTTAATCTCTTCCCGGATGCGATTTTCCTTCTCAAGCACGTCCATGCCCCGGTTAGCGTACTCCACCGCTATGGCCCGCGGCAGCACAACCACTCCATCTCCATCTCCCAGCAGCCAATCACCCGTCTCCACACGCATATCGCCAATCGTCACCGGCACACCAATCTCGCCGAACCCTTTTGGCTCACCGGCATTGGGCACAACCAACCTGCTAAAGGCCGGAAATTTCATGTCGACAATCTCGTCACTGTCCCGTAAGGCGCCGTCGATGACTACCCCAGCCAAGCTCTTTTGTATAGCCGAATGAGTGGCCAGTTCGCCCCATATGGCAGGACCCACCCCGCCAGCATCTATAACAATCACGTCTCCAGGCTCGGCCACGTCGATAGCCTGAACGGGTTTGGCCCAATCGCCTGGATAGGTTCTCACAGTGATCGCCCGCCCAACCATGCGGATGCCAGGAAAAAGCGGGCGAATTCCATGCACAACTCCACCCCGATGGAGGGCGTCTGACAGATTAGCTGTCGAGACAAGTTCCAGGATTTCCCGGATCTCAGGCTCGCATTTCCTCTTAAACAGGGTAGTGCTAATGCTCATGCCTGTGTCAAGCGCTCGGCGAATATCGCTGGCCGCCAGCTCAGGGTTGAGTGCCTTGCTGATAGCGCCACCGACAATAACAATACTGGCTCCTGCCGCTACTGCCTCAGCAGCGGTTTCAGAATTTATACCACCAGCCACTCCCACCGGGATGGTCAATGTCCGACTCACCTGGCGTAAGATCGCAAAGGGATCCTTCCCCTCCATCTGTTCGTCAACAGCACAATGGACAGTCACATAATCGGCGCCAAGTTTCTCGACAAACTGAGCCCTCATCAGCACATCTTTTACCGCTATCATATCGACTACGATCTTAGCGCCATAGTTTTTACCCGCTTGGATGCACTCCCGGATGGTGGCATCGCTGGCTGCGCCGAGCACATCGACAATTTCCGCCCCTGCCTTTGCTGCGGCCTCAACTTCCACCCTCCCAGTGTCCATAATCTTCATATCCGCTACGATCGTCCTTTGAGGAAAGAGCCGGTGTAGCTCACGGACAGCATTGAGTCCTTCGCTCTTGATAAGAGGAGTTCCAGCTTCAAGCCAGTCAACACCACCGGCGATCCCCGCTTGCGCATTTTTTAGCGCTCGTTGCAAATCAACAAAGTCCAGTGCTAGCTGTAAAATCGGCTTCATAATATCTCCCTTGTACAGATCCCGCAGAACACTCTACACCGTGGGCGGCGCCTAGTTTACTACTCGATAACCGCGTGCAGCTGTGAGACGTCACCAATCGCTTCTACCCTTTGCTGACAAATAACAACAACAACAGCCTCCAAGAATATAAAAGCAGCCTGTTCAAAGAGGGAGCCGGCCAGTTGTAGAGAACCTGGTTCGCAATCACGGCATAGCTTAGTCGTACCTGGCAGACAAATGCTATGGTCTACAAGCGCAGCGATTCTTCCGTTCATATTGCCCAGGATGCCAAAGGTCATAGCTGATCGCCTTTTAGCGATCTGCACCGCCTCAAAGGTGGAGGGGGTTTCGCCAGAGCCGCTCAGGACCATGAGTAGGTCCCCTTTGCCAATAGCAGGGGTAATAGTTTCGCCGCAGAAGTATACCCGGTAGCCCAAATGCATTAAACGCATACAAAAACAGCGGAGTACAAAGCCCGATCTCCCCTGAGCTGAGAAAAAAATAGCATGGGCCTTGTCGATCCTTTGGATAAAATTCACCACGGCATCTTCACGAAGGCTTTGCAGCAAATGCCGATTCTCCCCTAAAATGCGGTCGATTTTTTCCTGGATTTGGAGTTTTTCCTGTCTTACACCAGTCCTTGGTTCAAGTCGCTGCATCGCAGATACCTCTCACAAGAGTAGACAAGCTAGAGTTTCACTGGGCTGACAACTCTCGGCCGGCGCCGGGAGTTGATTACCAAGTGCCTACTCTCTGCATCCATGAAATACCAGGCTGGCAACCGGAATGAAAAAGGCTGATAGGTCAAAGAAAGACTACGAAGCCGCAGAAATAAAAGCCCTCTCGACCAAGCCAAGAGGGCTGTCTCAGGATCTTCTTAGTGGAAAAAGCCTTCCCGTCTCAGTCCAGCACCATGGATCCAAGCGGTCTGACTCCCCAAAATGGGCAGTCTTATTCTTACAACACTTTTTTAATAGTATAGTCAGCAAGCTTTGTCAAATGATAAAAATGAAAACGAAAAATTGAGGGACAAACTTATGCTCTCTTGTCAAATAGAAAATGAATAAAGCCCTAATTGAGCGGTTCTTGAGACATTGACCCAAAAAGACTCTGTTTGTCTGATGCCCTGAGTTGATGGGCTTCACCCGAGTTGCAGTACAGGCCCTCGCGCCGCGATTCAGGTTAATGGTGGTAGCCGCAAGCTGCATCACGCCCCTACTCATGGAGGAGTACCGTTTCTCCTTCCAGTAACCATCATCTCGACTTCATCTTATATAGGGGTAGGGGTGGCGCAAACCAATGTGCCATCCTTACCCCTATCCGATTCTTGGGGCATGATACGTCGAGTTTCACCAAGCAAGAAGCAGTTAGGCTGTAAGCACAGCAGAACTCAAGTTCTTGCCAGAGCTTTCAGAATAGGTCTGACTGCGGCAAGATGCTGCTTGTAAAATCGGCTTCTTTTTATTCACTTTTGCGCTTGATGGCGTAGAGGGTGAAATTGTAGACTTCGTCTCCTGAGCGCATCTGCCGCTCTATCTTTTTAAACTTGAAGCGCTCCGTCAACAGATGGAAAAAATTAGAGGCGGGCAGGCTGGTGCTCTTGACCAGGAAAATGGTGCCGCCCGGCTTCAGGGCCCTGTCGAGAAAGGCGATCAGAGACTGGTAGGTGGGGCGATGGTAGATAACCTCGGAGCCCACGATCCAATCATACAGGGGTGCTGCCGGTTCGTCTCGCCAGTCCACTTTTACCACCGGCACATGAGCCAGATCATTCAGCAGCGCATTGGCCCGAGCAAAAAGAAGGATCTTTTCATCGTAGTCAGACAGGGTAATCTCATGACCACAGGCAGCAGCGAACAGACCACTCACTCCCATGCCGGCACCAATTTCCAGAATGCGCCGGCCAGGCACTACCGTCTGGGCTGTAAGATAGGCTGCCATGAAAATGCTCGCCTCCCATATCTTGCCCCAGAACGGCAGCTCCATGAGATCAGGATCAGCGGTTGTCAACTCTTTTACTATCAGTTCATCGAGTCCTTTCACCTGGAGAAATCGTAAAGTCCGGCCGGACACAGTAATAGGCACTGTTTCCGTCCGGTAGCTGCTCTCGATTTCCTCGACAATTTGTTCCCAAGTCTTGTCTTCCACAAGAGATCCCCCTGAATTGATCTTTGGAATCGACGGTGTACTTGCCTTTGTCCAGCCTACCCTATCATGAATTGCCCTGTTTTGGGGACTTTCCCCACCGTTTTCAAAAAAACCTCGCAGAGCAGGACAACTTGGCTGAAAGTATACAGCATCGAACAGCTCCAAACTACAAACTCATTATCCATCTATTGCACCGAATGACTTGAGCTCTCTGAATCGAGCCGATCTACATCCACAAATACAGCCTGTAACGAATGTCTTTTGATGCCGATAAATTTTCTAGCCTTTCTACCTGCTTTTCTCTAGGATATGAGGAGAGAATCTGAACTGAACAAATAGCATATATTGCTTGATGGCAAAATGAATGTGCACCCCTTCTCGCCGCACGTTCGGCAGTCGCAAACCTGCAAGTTCCGTCTGCGGCCAGTATCACAGTGGCGCCAGGGCACAATTGCTTCTCGAAATCGATATCAACGCATGGCAAGGCAGGCTGAAGCCTTCGGCTACCAATTCGTTGGCCATCCCTGCAATCCTCTGGCACGCCTTGTTAGCCGATACTAGTTATCAGAGTGCACTTTCATTTTGCTGCCATCGAGCAATATTCAAGAGACACGGGGGGAAAGCATACCATGGATTATAAAGTCATCATTGTCGGTGCAGGCCCTGCTGGTGTGTGTACAGCACTCACGCTGGCTGATCTCGGCGTGCCGGATGTATTGCTCCTGGAGCAGGGTAAAGATCTGGAACAGCGGCGGCACCATTCCGAAGATCTTCTTTGCGGTTGGGGTGGTGCCGGGGCTTACAGTGACGGCAAGCTGACCCTTTCTCCCGAAGTTGGCGGCTATCTGAACGAGTATGTCGACCAGCGTTCTCTTGCCGAATTGCTGCAGGCAGCAGACAATGTATACGTCAAGCATGGCGCTCCAGATCGCCTCTTCGGTGACATTTCACCTGAGGTTCAGGAGCTCGGGGATAGAGCTCGCCTGGCGGATCTGGAATTCATTCCCACCCGCATCCGCCACCTGGGCACGGAGAACTGTCTGGCAGTGCTGAAAAGAATGCAGCAGACCCTTGCCGCGCGGGTGGAAATGAGGACAAACTGCCGGGTTGCCAGGCTGCTGGCGGACAAAGGCGTCATTAGAGGCGTACAGCTGGATGACGGCACAGTCATCCACAGCAAAATTGTGGTAGCTGCCCCGGGCAGGAGCGGCGCCCAGTGGATGAAGGAGATGACCGCCCTTCTCAACCTCAGCACCAAGGCGAGTCCCGTGGATATCGGCGTCCGCGTGGAATTGCCCGCTACAGTTCTGAGGCAGATAACCGATGTCACCTATGAATGCAAACTTATCTTCTACTCCAAGACGTTTGACGATAAGGTGCGCACCTTCTGTATGAATCCGTACGGCGAGGTGGTGATTGAACAAAATTCCGGGGCCTTTACGGTGAACGGACACAGCTACGCCAGGAAAAAAAGTGAAAACACCAACTTTGCCATCCTGGTGAGCAGCACTTTCACTGAACCTTTTGATGATCCCATCGCCTACGGCCTCTATATAGCACGCCTCGCCAACCTACTTGGCGGGGGAGTCATTGTTCAGAGGCTGGGAGATCTCCTCGTGGGTCGGCGTTCTACCAGGTCTCGCATCGACCGCTGTCTTACCAGACCTACCCTGCCAAAGGCCACCCCAGGAGATCTGAGCTTCGTCTTCCCCTACCGCCATTTGCTGAGCATCATCGAGATGCTGCAAGCCCTGGACAAGATTGCTCCCGGGGTCAACTCCCGCCACACCCTCCTCTATGGCGTTGAAGTCAAATTTTACTCCAACCGGGTTGCCGTGTCTGCCGAAATGGAAACCGAAGTGAAAAACCTTTTTGCTGTGGGCGACGGTGCTGGCATCACCAGGGGCCTCCTGCAGGCATCGGCCAGCGGGATCATTGCCGGCCGTGCCATTGCCGAGCGGTTCAGCTAGTTGCTGGGAAAGGAGAATCCAAGGCTTCTACCTGCAGCCCCCTCTTGACACCAATGAGCGGCAGGGAAGATGCAGCAGCAGTAAGCCATAGATGACCAGGACCAAAAGTAAAGACAGTCCATGTTCAAGGAATCGGGCCGCTGATTGCGGACAGAGTCACGCTATTTTCATTGGCACGAACGTTGCTTCATTCTTTCACTGTCCTTGTTTTTCAGCCATAACGAACAGATCTCTTGCCAAGTGAGACTCATGAGAAAATTTTCTGCTTCTGAAGCATCAATTCAACCGACTGGGCCTCCATATGATATGCAGTTGATGACTTGTCTAGAGATCTGTAAAGCCCTGACTTCCACCTTCAATATGGACCAGATCCTCTTCATCATTATCAAGAGACTGAGTGAACTGTTGCGGGCAGACAACTGGACCCTTTTCCTGCTTGACTCGAAAAAGAAAGAACTCTACTTCGAAGTGGTGGTGGGACTGGACAAGGAAACACTCGAGGATGTCCGCATCAAGGTGGGTGAAGGAATCGCCGGCACTGTCGCCCGTACAGGCGAACCTGT
The DNA here is from genome assembly GCA_019309045.1 of Deltaproteobacteria bacterium. Taxonomy (NCBI): domain Bacteria; kingdom Pseudomonadati; phylum Myxococcota; class Myxococcia; species Deltaproteobacteria bacterium. The sequence goes on from JAFDGZ010000032.1 coordinate 49,048, forward strand.
CCTGGTTCCTGACGTCAGGCTGGACGACAGGTTCTGCAACCGAGTCGACAACCTCACTGGTTTCGTCACTCGTTCCTTGATCTGTCTGCCTCTGAAGATGCAGGGGTCGATTATCGGGGTCCTGGAAGTGGTAAACCCCGAAGATCAGACCCTGTTTCAGCCGGAGTTCATGCCTGTGCTGGCAATACTGGCCGACTACGTTGCCATTGCCATCAATAATGCGAGAAATTATAAACAGATCGAACTTCTCAGCATTACTGATGATGTTACCGGCTACTATAACAGCAGGTTCCTGCATCAGCACCTGGACTGGCTGCTGCAATCTTCCAAGGCCCGGACTAAACAAGTGTCATTAGTATTTCTCGATATCGACAATTTTAAGGAAGTAGTTGACACTCACGGTCACCTTCTTGGCAGCAGAGTCCTGAAAGAAGTGGCCAAGGTAATAGCCAGCAAACTCGACCATGAAGACAAGCTTGTACGCTATGGCGGGGACGAATACGTGATAGTGCTGCCAGATCAAGACAAGAAAGCAGCTCTCGACAAGGTGGTGGCTATCCGTAAATCACTGGCAGAAATGGTGTTCTTGCAGGACAAAGGTCTGAAAATTCACCTGACAGCAAGCTTTGGGGTGGCCAACTACCCGGACGACGCTTGCGATCAGCGAGAACTGCTCCATATCGCCGACAACTCCATGTATCGCAGCAAGGAACTGGGAAAGAACTCCATCACCCTCGCCTGAGCAGCAAGTCCGCAACAGGGCAACTCACCAGCAAGTATCGAAGGCAAAAAGTAGATCCGCCGCAAGTGCTCAAACCCTACATGGTGCCAGGCAGTATAATTAACCCACTGTGGCGTCATGATATTCGCAACTTCAGCTGTCACTGCCAGGGCTCGCATGGGGCTGAGGACTACATCCTTTCTGTGCCTCATTCTGCGGTCCACCAGTGATCCCTACCCTCGAACCACCAGGAGGTGGAATCGGTTTCAATGATCTGAGTAGCTATCTTGCGAGCAAGATCCGTCTTCAACCGGCGGCAGGCGTGCTCGATCCATTTTTCAGCATAGCGATTGCCCAGATCCTGATGCTCCTTGAGCTCCAAGATAAGATCGAGCTGGTCTGCATCGCGCGCCAACATCGCCTCACGACTCTTGCCCTCATTGAATTCCTGTAACAGCAGCTCTATTTCGTCACCAAAAGGCAGGGTGTTGGCAAGATCTCGGACAGCTTTAGCTTCCCTCACCTGCACATACTGTTTATTGACGTAGTTCAAGTCGCCGGTGCGGGACTCGGGAAGATCGTGAAACAGACACATCCGCAACAGCCGAAAGGCATCGACATCCTTGGCCAGCCTGCCCAGAGTAAGACCGATCAAGGCAGTTCTAAACACATGCTCGGCCACAGACTCCCTGCCGGAGCCGAGGAATTGAAAACCGCTCCGCGGTGTTTTCTTGAGCATGCCCAGCTCAAAGAAGTAATTGACAATTGCTTTGAGATTATCTTTCATTGACGCAGCGCCTGAGTCACTGTTTTATCAAACTCCCTTCACCTGGAAATCTCTGTGAGCAGGCAGGCCGCCGATGCTCTGAGCATGAATAACTCCATTGATTACTGCCTCGGCCATAAGGTCAGCAGCCAGCGCCCCCACAACACTCACCTCCACACCCGTGTATTCCCCAGTACAGAGAGCGAACACGGTATCGCCATCGTAGAGAGTGTGGGCAGGCACCACCACACGAGATATGCCTGCCTGGGCCATCTGGGCTATCCTGGTCGCCCCGGCCTTGTCGAATCTCGCATTGGTGGCCACCACGCCCAAGACTGTATTGCCCGCTGCAAAGCCCCGAAGTACTTCGAGTTCGCGCAAACATTTGCCGGCGTCGGCAAAACCTTGTCCGTCTGGAGAACGAGCTCCGGCGAGCAACTGGCCGTTTGCTCGGGAGCGGACGTCGCCAAAGGCATTGACCACAGCAAGCGTCCAGATCTGCAGCCCTCTGCTATTTTCAAATGAGGAGAAGCCCTGCCCCCCCTTCATGGCCCGCTCGATGCCGAAAAGTTTTCCCACAGTGCTCCCGGTGCCGGCCCCAGCATTTCCCTGAGCAACTCTGTTGTCTACAGCTTGCTCACACGCTCTGTAGCCCATGCTGGCGTCTGGGAGGACCCTATGTCTGTTCAGGGCCAGATCAAACACCACAGCACCAACCACGATGGGCACAATGCCATATCCGGTTACAAATCCGCAGTTTCTTTCCCGCAAGTACTCCATCACACCCCTGACCGAGGCAAGGCCATAAGCACTGCCCCCGGTCAGCACCACTGCGTGCACCCGATCCACCAGGTTTTCAGGCCGCAGGGCATCGGTGCCGTGCGTACCAGGTGCACCGCCGCGCACATCCACTCCCGCAACAGCCCCAGCCTCAGCCAGTACTACGGTGCAACCGGTGCAGTGATCCTTGTCAGTAACCTGGCCGATCAGTAGCCCTGTTATGCTGTTATAGTGCTGCAAATTCACCGAAGATTCCATCGCCTGTTCAGAAGCATATCCCTGCTTATTCTATGCTCATCCAGAGCTTTATGGGCAGCCGCCCGAATTGAAGTACCCACCACCAGGAAACCCTCAATATTCCTTCATCTGCAAGATGTGGTGACCGCAGGCAAAGATACTATGTTTCAATCTTTGAGCTCTTCTACGTATTTCTGCAAGTATTGATAGATCTCCCTGCCGATGCGCACTCCCAGATCAATTATTTCAGGACCGTACTGCCGACCGATATTGGTCCTGAAACTGTCACGAATCCGCAAGATGCCGCTTACTCCCCAGGGAAACTTTTCCACGAGATCTACTACTTCAATATCGCGATAATCAGCCATATACCACACCGTGTGAGTGAAATTATCCGGACCCCAGCGAAACTTGTCAGCGTCATAAAGGGCGTCGCCCAACAGCTGCCCGGCCAGACTCTCACAGACCTGCCTGTCAGCAAAGGCTTCATGGTTGATAATGGCCTCGGCCACACAGTTCACTTCAGAAGGCTTCAATGGAAAGTCTCGCAAGAGATCTCTGGCAGCCTGGGCACCAGCCTCGGCATGACTCTCCTGGCCCCGTCTTATGTCGTGCAGCAGGCCTGCAAGCTGAACGAGCACGAGGGCCCGCTCCAACTCTTGCTGCACAGTAAAATATTTTTCCCCCTCCAGCAACAAAATGGTCCCGGCATCCAGGCTCACCTTTGTGGCGTGCTGCAGCCCGTGACCGAAATTATCCAGCAAGAAAGGGCGCACCAGTTCACGGCAGTGCTTCAAGATGGGATGCTGGAAAAAGGTGCGGCGGGATATGGCACGTGTAGGTCTGAAACGGGCATAGAATTCCGGCACCTTATAGCGCGAGGCAATGCGCCGGGATTCTGTCATCAAGCGATGATAGATCTCTTGCATGGCTTGCAGTATTTCTCCGAGCAAGCTGCAGCAGCAGCTCACTCACTCATTTCCGCGGGAAGGTGGATCTTCTCTCTTTTCTCGACTATTGCATTTAAAGGTAAAAAATACTAGCTACTCCATTACCCTGCAATCGACCAGTCCACGACCACAGGCCGATGTCAATGGAGATTGTACTTTTCGTTTAGGAGCCTGCGAAAGCGCGGCAGATAGATGAGGTCAAAGGTCTCTTCCTTGCCCGGAAAAAGACGCAGGGCCTGACTCCTGACTCCCTGCACCACGCTGCGTGCTTGCTCCAGCGGCATCTCAGTCTGGGCGATGAAGGCTAGAGAAAAGTCTACCAGGAAACGCAGCGTCTTTACTTTCCTGTTTTCCTCTTCTATTTCTCCCTTTGTTAGCTGCTGTTCAGGACGCACTGTCAAACCTGTCTCCTGTCTTCAGTCCCTGCTGCTCGGCAAACTCCGAGGCGGCCATCTTGCCGCCCTTTGCAGGTCGCACCTTGGCAACATGCAACTTCGCCCCATCCAGTGCAATGTGCAGGCCCGCAGCATCCACCTCGAGGATGGTTCCAGGAGCCGCTTCTGTTTGTGCAGAAGACATGCTGGCGCCATAGAAGCGGACCTTTTCACCCTGCCAGAAACCATAGGCCCCTGGCTGCGGATCACAACCGCGTATGAGATTGTAGACAGTCGCCGCAGGCTTGGCCCAGTCTATGCCCGCGACCTTGTCGTCACAGGGAGGCTCATAAGTTGCCTCCTCTTCCTTCTGAGGGATGCGCGGTGCTTTGCCCTCCTTGATCAGGTCAACGGCCTCCAGTATCGCCTCGATCCCCATCGGGAAAAGATGTTGGAAATAGAGAGAACCTGTGGTGTCATCTGGGCCGATCTCTATTTCCTTTTGCAGTAGAATGGGGCCTGTGTCGATGCCGCCATCCGGCCAGAAAATCGTTAGGCCGGTCCTGGTATCACCCATAATGACGGCCCAATTGATGGCACTAGCCCCTCTGTGCCGAGGAAGAATCGACGGATGGTAGCAAATGGCTCCCTGTTTGGGCAACTCAAAATAGCGTGCCGAGATTATGTCTGTCACAAAGGCTAGGATGGTCAATTCCGGCTCAAACTCAGCGTACTCCTGAAAAACCTGGTCATCCCGATAGGTCCGCGGCTGCACCACTGCAACTCCCCTGGACAGAGCCGCCTCTTTGAGAGGATCTAGGCGACCGCCTGGCCTGTCTACTGGACAGTAAACTGCAACCACCTGTTCACCTTTCTCCAATAATCTCTCGAACACCTTGGCTCCGAATGCTGCCTGGCCTATAACAATTATCCGCATACTTCACCTCCCGTCTATCTCATCCCCATCCTGGCAGCCGCAATAAATCCTCGGATTTTAACCTTTGTACTAATTTGCCTCTTTTGATGGGTAAATCGTATCACACCAGCCTACAAAGATAAATTCAGCCAGCCTCTTCACAGCCCGTCAAGCGAGGATAATGAAGCCATCTGCCCACTGGAAGCTCCTGAGCGGCCCTGCTCCTGACATCTGTACGGATATACCCTCCCGATGATGCCGGCGCTGCAATGATAGGGAAATTCTCGCAGAGTGGCAGTACTGTGAAATTGAACCCCTCCCAGGACAATAGCTAACTTCCACCCTCCTCCTTGCCATCATGCAAAGGCTCCGACGATTGAAAACCAATCAGACCCCTTTTGCCGAGTTCCCTGAGAAAGCTACTTACAGCAATCTCTGCTTCACGACGATTCAAATGATATTTGCGCGACAGAATTTCTATGATGTCTGCAACAGTGCGATTGCCATCAACAAGTTTCCAGGTGAGAGTCCCCATCTCGTCCAGCTGCAGTTTTCTGACAAGTGAGTCTCGTGCTCTCAAACCAGTGCGAACGGCCAAAGCCAGCAGCCAGGGTTTCAAAGCAAGTGGATAATTCAGCATCGCAAAGCCTTTGCTGTCCACACTCTCGGTCACCATCTGGTTCTTGACCGGTCGACATTCAAGAGCTCGAGAGCGGCTGAAATCTTCACTGCCTGGAAAGACTTCTGCTTTTTTTCTTCTAAATAACTTCATAGTTTCGACACATCTCGTCCAGAAACTCCAAATTCAGAGGTTGCAAACTTCGTCCTTCGACGCCAATTATCTGATTTTTGTTCAGCAGATGCCAGACTCTAACCCAGCGGTACAGGCTTGCCTTCTTGATCCTGGTGCGCAACCGTGCAAGCCATCCCGCGGCAGAAGCATGTTGCCATTGCAGGCATGGCGCCGACAAGAACTGCAGACTTTTTACATCATTTTTCTCAATATGGCGGCTGTCCTTTAAAGTGGAGACGAACCACTGCTGGAAATCATTGTCTCTGAGCAGGACGTTTGCCGGGCTCCAGCGGCTGAACAACAATTCCTCCCTGCCGCACCTGAAGTGCAGACAATAGTGTCCTGGCTGAAATTGATGGTCAAGCAGTTCAAAACATTCTGGAACTGACAGCCGGATCCCGTAAACAGCCCAGGGAACAAAGCTCTCTTGCCAGTGGTCACGAAATGAGGAAAGCACTCGATCCTTCCAGGCAAAGCCTCTGCTTCCTTGCCGTTCATAAAACTGCATGAGCGTCACTCTGCCACACGTTCCACAACTGACAATGACTCCCTGCCCTCTCAACTCTGCTTTCCGCCATACAAAAGCAGCTGCTTCGAATCCGGGCAAATTCGGATGGCGAGATCCTGGCAGTTCCTGTTGCTCAAAAGTTATGGCCCATGCTTTCTGCCACTGGCGCGCCAATTTTTTCAGATAGACCTCAGGCCCAGCAACCTCTGTTGGCTGCCACCATTTGAGTTCAAAGACCGGTCCATCCCCATCATCCAGTTGAAAGTAGCGGCGTCCCAGACGACTTACCTCCCAACTTCCTGGAACTTCTATTTCCATGCCATACCAGGCCACCCTGTGCCAGTATGTCTCAGCTTCCCTGCTCACTATGCCTCAACCAAGCAATGTTGCTCTATCATTAAAGCCAGCTGATCAGTACCACCGCGATAATCACCAGCAATAAGCCCGAGATCCGCAGCACCTGCTCATTTGTCGAAGCAAACCACCAATCCAGCAAACGGCTCCTGCGCTCAACCGACAGCACGGCAAAAATGATTGCCTTGGCCAGCGCCAGAATCCCGAGTATGCGCACAAAACCCGCACCCTGATGACTTGCCGGTGCTGCAAACAAAAGCAGCAGCCCTATCACTGCAGTTGCAACAGCCAACCACTTGCCAGGCACTCTCTGCAAAAGACTTTTTACCTGCAATCGGCTTTGCTGCGGGTAGATATTCAACCAGGTTCCAAGAGCAATCCAAGCCATGCCAATGATCAGAAGAATCCATTTCATCTCTCTGCTCCTTCTCCGCTGGGTGTGCTGCTCCTTATATTACAGGCAAGCGCCAAAAATGAAACATCCAAATGCACTTTTCGCCATAATGTCACAATGAAAAGGGCGTGGGGTTACCAGTTATCGGTTGACGGTTGTCAGAAACGGTCCGGCAGATGATGTTCTCTTGCGGCGGCCACCCATATCGGGGCTCGAGGCATTCTGTGCCTCATGCTTTATGCCGGGCCCCCAGGAAAGAGGCAAGCGGCCAGAGTAACGAAGCTCGGTCTCGCAAGCGGTTATGGCAGCTGTATTAAAAGAGCACCTTGTACTTCGAACCCTGTACCCGTCTGCGTCTTACAAATCCACTGCTGATATCGCATCAAACATAGCAAATGACTTTAGCTGGAGACACCGCTTTTTAGGCACCCTTTTTGCTAGCCTTCACTCTGAACAACCTTTCATGTCAAGAGGACGGGGCTGATGGCCAAAGAAATAATCTTTCCGGTGTCAAATGCATACAAGACCAGGTATCTCATTCTACCAACAATGAAGGATCGCCTCCACCGCATTGTTGTGGGCTGGTCTCCTGCTGGGCCGTGTGACCTCAGTGTCTTCTGGGCTGAATTACCCAACGGCTTTATCGACCTCCTTGTTACTGGTGGGGAAAAGGGGTTGCGCGTACTGGCCAACTCAGAAGAATCCGTACCCTTCAATCCAGAGGAGATCAACCTGCCACCCGGCTGGATGATCTCTCACCTGTCACTGGAACCTCGAGACCTGCCCCCTGATGTCCTCGAGGTTGTCAACACCTTCTTCTACGACGTGGGTGTCGATACCTCCAAAAAAGACAAGAAAGAAAAGGTGCGGCTGCTCTCTGAAATACACAAATCCAGTGAAGTCTGGCTCATTCTCAGCAGCGACCAGAAAAAACGGCGAGTCATAGGCTGGTCCAGAGAAGGCCCCACCCAGGTGAACATTTTCTGGGCCCGCTTTGCCGACGATCAGATATCAGTATGTGTTGCTGGCGGCAGCGAGGGAGTTCGCATCATCCCAGCAGATCAAGCGGAAGAAGGCAAGGCAGTTTACAACAAGAACATGCCCCCGGGCGTTGGCGCGCCATATCTGCGGATCAACTATGGAGCTCTGCCTGAAGATGTCAAACAGAGCATAGGTCCCCACCCCACCACAGATCAGGACCAGAAGAAGTCCACAGTAAAAGCACCTCCGGATCTGGACCTGGATTGAGTTGCTGCAACAGTTGGCTTTCTGAAACATCCTCTCGATAGATGCACTCCGGTGTGTCCCCCAATGCCCTGATTCTTGACAGCGAACATCTCGTTCTTAACGTTAGGGGAAAACTAGTTCGACATTGGCAGGCCACTGCTCTCGCTCCAACAGAAAAAGAACCTTCGAACATGCCAGAACACAACGAATATTTGGTCGTTTGCAGCCATTGTGGCGCCAAAAACAGGCTGTCACCTGGACGACTGGCTGATCTTCCCAGCTGCGGCAGATGCAAAGAGAAGCTCTTTTCAGAGGATTCTCCTGTCAGCAGCGGCTTCATCTTAATTCCCTGCAGTCATTGCCAGGCTCACAACCGGGTGCCGTTGAGAAAAATCGCTGCTCGGCCGCGCTGCGGTAAGTGTCGAACGCCACTAAATATCAACCTGACCAGCTCCAGTAGACCGCTCGC
>JAFDGZ010000033.1 GCA_019309045.1 Deltaproteobacteria bacterium
AAAGTTGCGCTGCTCCATGAACTGAAATCATGCCTCCCGTGTTTCAATCTGGGGCACTCCAACCATAGCAGAAACAGGCTATAGATTATAGCAGCCAGTAGGTTGGGAGGCTAGTAGGCTGGGAGGCGGCGGGGTGTTGCGCTGAGGAGTTTTGCCTTTCATTTTTCAGTCTTAGCCCTTGACTCTTTTAACTTTTTGAACCTTTGAACTCCTTGAACTGCTAATCCAACAAACCTTCGTAACCTCAATGCCCCCTGCTTGGTGCCATCCACTGACAACCAGTAACTGATAAGCGTGTGTCAGCACACTGGCCAACGCAGTCTGAAGCCTGCGCCTACCGACCCGTTGCCCTGGACATCTACCGATAATCGACAACTGAGAACCCAACAAACGCAACAAACCCAAATAACCCAAATGCTCCATACCCAACGCCTTGCGCCCTGCGCCTTTTTTATCCACAGATTATGAGGACACGGTCAGGGCTAGGGTCACGATGCCCGTTTCGTCCAGGGGCTACGTTATACGGTTTTTCCCTTCGTTGCCGTGAACCGTTTACCGATACTGGCTTCGTAACCGTAGCCGCAAGGCAAGTGTGTTGAACTGACAACCCTGCGCCCAATGCCCTGCGCCCCTTGAACCGATAACTGCTAACTGGGGCCTCAAATGGTAGCCGCATCCTTCAGGTTGCGCCTGCGGTCAACAATACCATTACATCATGCCGCCAATTATACCCCACGAATCGACACGAAGACCGGCAACGCAGTCTGAAGCCTGCGCCTACCGACCCGTTGCCTGGACATCTACCGATAACCGACAACTGAAAACCCAACAAACGCAACAAACCCAAATAACCCAAATGCTCCATACCCAACGCCTTGCGCCCTGCGCCTTTTTTATCCACAGATTATGAGGACACGGTCAGGGCTACGGTCACGATGCCCGTTTCGTCAAAGGGCCACGTGATACGGTTTTTCGACGTAGCCGTGAACCGTTTACCGATACTGGCTTCGTAACCGTAGCCGCAAGCCAAGTGTGTTGAACTGACAACCCTGCGCCCAATGCCCTGCGCCCTGAGCCCTTCTTCATTCCCGTTCCCCCGCATATTCTGTATACTCTTGCCCATTCACCAATGAAATCACAGGCGAGGAGAAATTACATGACAGAGAGACGCTTCAAGTATCAGCGGGAAGATTTTGGTGAGCTGCCCGTGAGACTGCATCATCTGACCATCAAGCTGGATTTCCGGGAAGACTATGTGGAGGCCAGCAATTGCCTGGATATGACGGCGAGGATCGATCTGGAGGAGATTGCCCTGGATGCCAATAGTCTGGAGATTATAAAGGTAGAGTCAGTGCAGACGAGCGACGACCAGCATGGCACACCACTCGAGTACACCTACCGCCAGGAAGAAAACAAGCTGCTGATCAGGCTGCTGCGCCGCTGCAGCCAGGGAGAGCGCTTCCTGATTCGCACCCTGAGCAGATGCTTTCCCTCTGATCACATCCTGGAAGGCATCTACAGGGACACCACGCCGCCCGGAGCGCCGCAGCAGTTCATGTCCCAGTGTCAGCAATGGGGCTTCCAGCGCATCATGCCGATCTTCGATGACTGCCGGGCCAAGTGTACCATGAGCACCACGCTGGAGGCAGACGCTCGCTATACGCACCTGATCAGCAACGGCAATGTGAACAGGCAAACTAACCCTGAGGGTCGGCCAGTGCTCAAGCCGGAGGATCCTCGTCGGCAGGTGATCACCTATGAAAACCCGGTGCCCATGGCGCCCTACCTGTTTATCGCGGCTGCGGGAACCTGGGACGAACTGGCGGCTGAAGTGGTCTACCCATCAGGACGTTCAGTGCGGCTGGAATACCTGGTGCCGCCTGGTAGAACCGCGGATGCCCGCATTCCCCTGGAGATTCTCCAGGAGGCGGTCCTGTGGGTGGAGAGAACCCAGGACTACGAGTACACCGGCGATACCTACCGCACCATCTGCATGAACAAATCCAATTTCGGCGGCATGGAAAATGTGGGCAACACCACCATTGTGACGGATGCGGCCCTCATCGACGAGCACACCCTGGACGTCTCCCTGCTCTATGCGCACGGGGTCATCGTGCACGAGTTCGAACACAACCAGTGCGGCAGTGAGACCACCATGGAAACGCCCTTCGATGTGTGGCTCAACGAGGCCTACACCGTGGACGTGGAGCGCCAGTTCATGGCTGATCTCTTTGAGCCCACCTTTATCCGTCTGCGCCAGGTGGACAGCATCAGGGATCCTCTGCTGGGCCCCCTGGCCATAGAAGACGGCGGCCAGGTGGGCCGCATTGTCAGAGAGGGCTTCAATGACCCGGACGAATTGATTGACGGAGTGACCTATGTGAAGGCAGCGGAGGTGATCCGCATGCTGCGGCTGGTGGTGGGTGAAGAGCATTTCCTGCGGGGCAAGACGCTCTACTTCAGCCGCTACCGGCACGGCAATGCCAATACCGATCAATTTTTTGCCTGTTTTGAAGAAGTCTGCGGCATGTCCCTGGCGCAATTCAAGAGGCAGTGGCTCTACACCATAGGGTATCCAAGGGTTACGGCTGCGGTCTCTTATGAACCGGAGAAAAAGCGAGTCGAGATTTGTCTGGAACAACAGGCGTCCGAGAGCCAGGAGCCATTTCACCTGCCCATCGAGCTTGCCCTGGTGAATGAAAAAGGCCAGGACATTGCCCGCACGAGCAAGGTGTTTCAGCTGAGAGAAAGAAAGGCGCAGCTCGTCTATGAAGATGTTGACGACAGGGTGGCCTTTGTCTCTCTGAACCGCAGCTTTTCATTCTACGGCACCTGCAGCATGGCCAATGTGACGAGGGAACAGCTGGTGAGCCAGGTGCGGCTGGATCCCAATGACTTCAACCGGGTGGAGGCCATGCGGCAGCTCACAGATCAGCAGCGGCTGCGGCTGCTTCTGGAGCCGCAGGCAGAGATCGACTCAGTCTGGCTGGAGCTCTATGGGGAAATTCTCCAGAGTGCTGAGCTGCCGCCTGCACTCAAGGCCTATTTCTTGAGAATCGACGAGCAGCCCCTGGATCGGCGCTACATCACCTGGTATCAGGAGCTGGTGCGGGCCCGGGATCGGCTGCTGGCCGAGGTGAACAGCGTTTACAGGAAGGAATTGCTGGACTGCTTTCAGGCTCTGGACACCTACAGGGCGTTGCAGTCCCCGAAAGACGGCATAGAAGAACGGCTCTTGAAAGCGGTGCTCCTGGAGCTCATTACCTGTGACGACAGTCCTGACAGCCACAGGCTGATCCTGGCCCATTTTCGGGCGGCAACCACTGCCAACGACAGGGTGAGCGCCCTGACCATGTTGAACCGCAGTTCTGCTCCTGAAAGGCTGGCCGTGCTCGAAGAGGTGTACCAGCACTGGCACGGTCACCTGAGCGGCTATGCCAACTACCTGCGGGTGGTTGCCAGCGGCACCTGCGACGACGTCTTCGATATGATCGACAGGGAAAAGAAGCGGCCCACCTTCGACATCAAGCAACCCACCTGGTGCAGGGCTCTTTTCCTGCCAATGGCGACAAACACCAGGATGCTGTGGACGGAGCGCGGCATTCACTGGCTGGCTGACAGGGTAATCGAACTGGCCCCCATCAATGCCACCACCGCCAGCCGGCTGCTCAACGCCTTCCAGCACGTGGGCAAGCTGCGCTCACCATTGAAGGAGATGGTGCTGGTGGCCCTGGCAAAGATCAGCGCAGAGGTACCCGAGAGCGTCTCTCCAACCATCCAGGCCCAGGCCCGAGGTTATCTGCAGGCGGGGAGGTAGGAACAGTTATCAGTTATCGGTTATTGGTTGTCAGGGCACAATTTTAAATTTTCGAATTTTTAATGTGAACTGATAAGCGTGCGCCCGACGCCTTGCGCCCTGAGCCGTGCGTAGCACACCGGCACCGCAGTCTGAAGCCTGCGCCTTTCAACGCATTGCCCAGACACCTCCCAATAACTGATAACTGATAGCCGGTAACCGAACGGCCCTGCCTAATCTTCAGAGTTTAAACGGGTTTTGGATCTGGATGCCCTCTATGATCTGGCCGTGATTCAGATCTTCTGTCAGAATTGTGGCGGCATTTCTAGAAAAGGCAGCTGAAATGATGAGTGCGTCCCAGAATGATATCCTGTGCGCCTCTTCAATCTCACAGGCGTGAAAAATAATGTGGGCATCGTTTACTGCCACTTCCCAGCTAAGGTAATTCCGCATAATCATCCTGACCGTGGCTCTGTCCAGGGGCACTGGTATTTTTCTGGTAATCGCCACATAGAACTCCTGCAGTACCTGCGTGCTTATGACACCGAGTCTGCTTTCCCACAAGTCAGAAACGATTTTTACAGCTGCCTCGCGCTTGCTGCCGGCGTCTATGTCGTGGGCGTAAACCAGAATATTTGTGTCCACAAAGGTCTTATCTTTCATAAAGATCCTCTCGCTTCCAGGTGATAGCACCTCCCAGATGAAATCCCTTTTTTAGATTTTGCAGAGCGTTTCTTCTGGCAGCTTCATATTGCTCTTCTTTTTCCAGCTCTCGTCTGAGCATTTCACCTAGCATCTTGCTCACACTGGTATCCTTCTGAGCGGCGAGGACCTTTCCCTTTCTGATAATCTCTTTTTCCAGACTAAGAGTGATGTTTTGTTTCATGGCAGCCTCCAGAAAAATTTACACGTAATATACGTGTAACACATTTTCTGCGTGTTGTAAAGCACACCCCTTCTCGCCGCATGATCGATAGCCGCAACCTTCAGGTTGCGTATGCGGCCATTATCAAAATGGTGCCATGGCGCAATTGCCGTTAATCGACAGCAGTACAGGGCAACGCAATCTAAAGCCTGCGCCTACCGACCCGTTGCCTGGACATTTACCGATAACCGACAACTGAAAACCCAACAAACCCAAGCAACCCAAGTGCTCCATGCCCAACGCCCAATGCCCTGCGCCCTTCTTACCCACAGATTATGAGGACAGGGTCAGGGCTAGGGTCACGATGCCCGTTTCGTCCAGGGGCCACGTTATACGGTTTTTCCACGTAGCCGTGAACCGTGTGCCTGGAGAGGGGCCGGCGGGCATATGAGTGCTCAGGAGATCAAGGTGAAGCCGGCTGTCAGGAAATGGCTGTCAAAGGCAAAGGCAGTTGCAATGTTGTTTTGCTTCATGAATGCGAAACTTACTGCGTCGGTAAAGCTGAAATCCTGGTCATTGAAGCGCCGTAAGATGGCCTCTGCCTCCGCTTCCAGAACGCTGTCAGAATACATCCTGGTTAGTTTTGGGCTTGCTGCAATTTTTTCCAGGAAGGTAATGGCTGCCTCATGGCCGAGTTCTCTGCGGATCAAAATATAGGTCTCGGCAACAACGAGATTTGTTGTTACCAGCCGTCCATATTCCTGCAGTGCCCGGGGAAACAGTTTGCCAGCCTGTTCATGATACTGATCGAAGCTGTCTGCCAGGGCATACCAGGCGCTGGTATCTATAAAGAGATCCTTGTTGGCCACGGCGAGATCCTACTTCCTGGATGAGGTCAGGTACTGATCGTGCCTTGCAGCAACATCGCCTTTATTAGAAGACCCGAGCCCGACAATATCCAGCAGGGGATCCTGGTCAGCGGGCAGGCTGGCAAGGAACCTGTCTATGCATGAGCGGATTATGCCTGCTTTGGATTTGCCGCTGCTCCTGGCGAGCATGGTCAGCACCCTGTCCTGGTTGGGATCGAGATATATCTGAACTGGTCTCTTTTTCAGCTTTCTCATAGCTCTGTGCTCCCCACAATCATCTCCAGTAACGAATCTCATGCTGCATACGCAGGGAATGTACTTCATTAAAAGTAATGGATAAAAAGATAATTGTCAATAAATATATGTCATATTAGTTAATGGGAGAGTAATAGGGACAAAAAGGTTATGTCCGCAGATTACACAGGTTAACACAGATTCGGGAGTCGCCGGGATGATAGAGGGAGTTGCCGGCAAGGGCCGCAGGGCGGCCTGGCACGATGTGAGCATCGTGCATATGTGAAGTGTTCGAGTACCACAATGAGCAAGCTCCTTGTGCCCCTCAAACCCTCCCCACATTGCTTGCCAGCAATCCCTGATATTGCCTGTTTGTCATGTGATTGGGGAGCCACCGAGGCGAGCTCCAGACCTTGACGAACTTCAGATTGACGCGAGCGTTCGTGAAAATTATCGTAGCTCTAAGGAAAACGTCTGTAGATGTCACGGCGGTGTAGGAAACGAATCAATTCTATAGTATCTCCAGAGAGTTTGATCCCGAGACGATAATCACCGATTCTCAGGCGGTAATAGCTTTCATATCCCTGGATTTTCTTGATGCCTTGAAGTTCATCCAACGAGTTAATTTCCTTCAACTTGTCGATGGTTTTCAGAAGTCTTTTCCTTGTAGCCAGATCATGGTTAATGGCTCCGAGATCTTTCGCAAAGGATTTAGCGTATAGAATGTGCACCGATTAATCCGCCAGCTTGGAAATGATGTCTTTTTCATCCACGTATTGGCCGGTATCTCCTTCTTCGATGGCCATTGCCAGCTTCATATCCAGGATGGCTTCGGCAACAGCATCTTCGAGTAGATCACTTCTTTCTGTAAGTGTGCTGATAATTGCTTCTCTTATTAATTCTTTAAGTTTTTCCTCAGACATGTTCAATGTTACCATCTGTCACGCCCTCTGAGTGGGAAAAATTGCTCTTACTGCCGCCTGTACTTTTATTGACCAATATACTAGAAAATACCATCTTTGCCCAGAAATATGAGAGAGCGACTATGTTTTTTTCATCCACAGATTACTATCCACAGATTATGAGGACAGGCTCAGGGCTACGGTCACGAGGCCCGTATCCTCCAGGGGCTACGTTATAAGGTTTTTCCACGTAGCCGTGAACCGTTTACCGAAACGGGCTTCGTAACCGTAGCCGCAAGCCGAGTGTGTTGAACTGACAACCCAACGCCCAATGCCCTGCGCCCCTTGAACTGATAACTGCTAACTGGGGCCATCAATGGTAGCCGCAACCTTCAGGTTGCGCCAGCGGCTGTCAGGTCCAATCACATCATGCCGCCAATTATGCCCCATGAATCGATGGGCGGACCGGCCAACGCAGTCTGAAGCCTGCGCCTACCGACCCGTTGCCTGGACATTTACTGATAACCGATAACTGAGAACCCAACAAACCCAACAAACCCAAGTAACCCGGATGCTCCATGCCCTGCGCCCAATGCCCTGCGCCCTGAGCCCTTCATTTACTGCAACCGATAACCAGTGACACTCTCCGGCGGAGAGTCACTTTCGCTGCTTCTTGAAAGCTTCTGCAAAGGGGTTGTGAAAGGGGGCAGGTTTTCTGGGCGCGGCCGGCCGTTTTCGGCTGTGCTTTTTCCCTGATACTGATCCTTTTGGAGACCCGGATTTCTGCTGGTCGAGATCATCTCGCATGGAGAGAGAGATTCGTCTGCGGTTCAGGTCGACGTCCAACACGGTAACGGTCACCTTTTGCTGGACCTTGACCACAGTGTGAGGGTCTTTGACGAAATGATTTGCCAGTTTGCTGATGTGCACCAGGCCGTCCTGGTGCACGCCGATATCCACAAAGGCACCAAAGGCGGTGACATTGGTGACGATGCCCGGCAGTTTCATGCCGGGGCGCAGGTCCTCCATGGTCTGCACTTTGTCGGCAAAGGAGAACTGCTCGAACTCTTGCCGGGGATCGCGGCCGGGCCTGGCAAGCTCGGCAACAATGTCCGTGAGGGTGGGCAGGCCCACATCATCCGTCACATACCTGTCCAGTTGAATGCGCTCTCTGAGTTCTGGTTGTTCCATGAGCTCTTTCACAGTACAGCCGAGGTCTCTGGCCATGGCCTGCACAACCGGGTATGACTCGGGGTGGACAGCACTGGCATCCAGAGGGTTCCTGCCGTTTCTGATGCGGAGGAAGCCGGCTGCCTGTTCAAAGGCCTTGGGTCCGAGGCGGGGCACCTTCTTCAAGTTATGGCGGGACTCGAAGGGACCGTTTTCGTTGCGATAGTTGACTATGTTTCTGGCAAGCTGCGGGCCCAGCCCCGAGACATAGGTGAGAAGCTCCTCGCTGGCAGTGTTTACTTCCACGCCCACGCCATTGACGCAGCTCATAACCACGTCATCCAGTGCTCTCTTCAGGGCCTGCTGGTCCACGTCGTGCTGATACTGGCCCACTCCTATGGCTTTGGGATCGATCTTGACCAGCTCTGCCAGGGGATCCATGAGCCTTCTGCCGATTGACACGGCGCCGCGGAAGGTTACGTCCAGATCGGGGAACTCTTTTCTGGCCGCCTCCGAGGCGGAATAGACCGAGGCGCCGCTCTCGTTTACCAGCACCACCTGCACCGCGGCGGGCAGCTCGAGGCTGCGCACCAGGGCCTCTGTGTCGCGGCCGCCGGTGCCGTTGCCCACAGCAATTGCCTCGATGTTGTAGTGCTCCACCAGGTGGCGGAGGGCGGCCGCCGCCTGTTTGCTCCCTTTTTCAGAAGTGAAAGGGTAGATGGTGTCGGTGTGCAGCAGCTTGCCCTGCCGATCCAGACAGGCCAGCTTGCAGCCTGTGCGCAATCCCGGGTCTATGGCCAGGACATTTTTCTGTCCCAGCGGCGGCGCCAGAAGAAGTTCGCGGAGATTGTCAGCAAATACCTTGATAGCTTCCTCGTCGGCGCGTTCTTTTGTAGCCAGGCGGCTCTCGGTCTCCATGGAAGGCCCAAGCAGTCGTTTGTAGCTGTCATGTACTGCTGTTTTTACCTCCCGGGAGGCAGGACAGTCGCTCTTGACAAAAAGCTTCTCGAGCAGGGCAAGTGCTTCTTCCTCGGGTGGCCGCAGCCGGAGAGTCAGAATACCCTCTTTTTCACCCCGGCGCATGGCCAGGATTCTGTGAGAAGGGGCCGCAGCTGCCGGTTCCTGCCAGTCGAAGTAATCCCGATACTTGCTCCCCTCTGCCTCCTTACCTTTGATCACTTTTGTCTGAAACACTCCCTTTCGTCTATAAAGGCTTCGCATTCTGGCCCTGGCATCCTGGTCCTCGTTTACCCATTCGGCAATGATGTCCCGGGCTCCTTTGAGAGCCTCTTCTGCTGTAGCCACATCCTTCTCATGATCCACAAAAGCTGCCGCCTCCTGCAGCGGGTCGGTGGTTTCCACCTGGGCCAGCAGTTTTTCGGCCAGAGGTTCGAGGCCCTTTTCTCTGGCTACAGCAGCGCGGGTGCGGCGTTTGGGACGGTAGGGGAGGTAGATGTCTTCGAGTACGGCCAGGGTATCTGCCGCCTGCAGCTGTTCCTGGAGGTCGTCGGTGAGGAGCTCCCTTTCAGTCAGTGATTTGAGGATGGCCTGCCGCCGTTTGTCGAGCTCAGCCAGCTGGTGCAGGCGGTTGCGGATGCTGGTAATGACGGTCTCGTCCAGGGAGCCGGTAGCCTCTTTGCGGTAGCGGGCAATAAAAGGTATGGTGGCACCCTCAGCAAGAAGCCTGTCAACGGCCTGCACCTGTTCTACCTTGATTTCCAGTTCTGCTGCTATTTTCGTATAACTAGTCAAATGTTGACCTCGACTGTGCTATAGAATGGTCAGAGTATCCTGCTTTTCCACAGGGCCGGTCGCCGTACCGGCCCTGATTCGTTGGGATGGCTTGTTGGGCGGGTGCACCCTGCAACGAGTTCAATCGACTCGAGAGCCGTCCTACGGTTCGGGGCCAGCCAGAAGACCGGGGCTGAAGTTGATAGATTGACCTCAGAAAACCATCTCCTGCTCAGAGGCTGGTCTAGCACAGTTTGTCCCGGGTGTAAATACAGGGCAGGAAATCTACCTGGAGAAAACTTATTGTTATTATAGTAAATTATTCCATCTGGGTGACATAGATGAACGAACAGCCTGTTTTCGCCATTTGTAATTTTTCTCGCCAGATACTATAAGAGGAAACGCTGGCATAATACTTGCCGCAATTGCGGTTTGCTGGTTTGTTGTTCGGAGACCCTGCTGCGGCCTCCATATGACACGGGGGTATTAACTTGGTCGAGTCGAAGAACAGTGTCACACTGTCGACAACGCTGTTTTTGACTTACCTGGCAATCGGTGGAGTCCTGGGTGATATTGGCACCTCTCCTTTATATGTCATGTCGCTCAGCTTTCGCTCTCTCCCTTTGACTCGAGAAAACGTCATGGGAGTTCTTTCCCTGATTTTCTGGTCTTTCGTGTTTCTGTCCAGCAAATACGCCTGGATGGCGCTCAACATGGACAACAACGGTGAAGGCGGCACCTTTGCCCTTTTGAATCTCATACGCCGGGAGGCCCGCAAGAGCCGTGGGAAAGTCAACAAGGCAAAACTGGCAGGCTCTGTGGCGGCCATTGCTGCAGTTTTCTCCATGATCTGCGGCGCTCTGCTGTTGAGCGATGGGGTTATTACCCCGTCGATTTCTGTGCTGGCGGCTATCGAGGGCATCGAGGTGGTCTATCCGCATCTGGCTGAATATATTATTCCACTGGCGGTCGTCATACTCAGCGGTCTGTTCATGCTGCAGAAAAGGGGTACAGAAAAAATTGCCAGGCTCTTCTCGCCCATCATCATTGTCTGGTTCGCTGCCATAGGCACTGTGGGTTTTATCAACCTCAGGCAGGCCCCCTGGTTGATAAAGGCTGTGAGTCCCTACTATGCCCTGACTTTTTTTCAACACCACCCCATTGCCGTGGTATTTCCCATACTTGGCTACGTTGTATTGTGCATTACTGGCGGGGAGGCCCTCTACGCTGATGAAGCACATTATTCCAGGCCTGCCATACGGCTGGCCTGGGGGGTGGCGGCGATCTGTCTGCTGGCCAACTATTTTGGCCAGGGGGCCTTCATCCTCAGCAGCAAAGAAGCAGTAAATCCGTTTTTCGCCATGGCAGTACCCATAGGCCACTGGGTCTATATTTGCCTGTTGATCCTGGCAACCATGGCGGCGATCATTGCCAGCCAGGCAATGATTACCGGCTCCTTTTCCACCTATAAACAGGCAATGGAGCTGCGTATGTTTCCTCGTCTGCTGGTGCGCAACACTTCGCCTGCCCATCCCGGCCAGATATACATCCCCGGAGTGAACCGCGGTATGTTTGTGGCCTGCCTGGCAACCGTGTTCATATTTCGCAGTTCCGACGCTCTGGGAAATGCCTATGGGCTGGCTGTGACCGGCGCCTTCATCGGCACCACTCTCATGATGGCCAGCCTGCTCTACCTGCGGAGTTTGGAAAAAAAGTCGCATTATTTGTTGTATGTGCCATTACTGCTGATCTTCTTGCTGTTCGACTCTGGCTTCTTTTTCTCGAACCTCGGCAAGATTCCTACCGGCGGCTGGTTTCCTCTGCTCATCGGCACTTTTCTGGTAATTTCCATGATTGCCTGGGAAAAAGGCTCATGGCTGCTGTACCAGAACATCCCCAAGACCGAGGTGGCCACTTTTCTGGAAGAATTGCAGGGAATGGAGCTGGTTATTCTGCCCGGCACCAACATTTATATGACCGCCAACGAGAATATTATTCCTGCCTGCCTCCTGGAGGAATATTCGGCAGGCTCTCTTAAACAGAATCTTGTCCTGGTTACGGTGAAAAATACCGAACTGCCCTGGGGTGTGCAGTATGAGAAAAAGCTCCTGGGCCGATTTCACAATGGCGATGGCACCATACATCAGGTGAGAATAGACAAGGGCTACATGAGACTGTTTGTCAATGTACCCAAGATTATGAATGAAATGGATTTCAGCCAGGAGCCGCGACGATTCGTTTTTGGCATGTGGAATCCTCTTGTGGTCGAACGTTCATGGAAGAAATGGCTCTTGCGCTATTTTCGGGTCATTTACCAGAACAGTCCCTCACTGACACAGCGTTTCATGATTCCTGCCTCTGCGGTGATCTATGTGGGCGGCGATGTTGAGATTGCTTTTCGGTGTGAATAGATGTTTGCTGCTAGAATATGGCAAGCAGGCAGGCAACTGAATTCACCGGGCAGTTGAGGGGTGGAGGTGGAGGCCCAGGAGACGAACAGACATGATGAAGACGATTAGAAGCAGGATTATAGTAATATTTATCTTGAGCCTGGTATTGGCGACTATTGCGACGGGCATTTATTACTGGAATCTTGTCAGCGTAAACAGAAGATTATATTTTATCGAAAATTATGATGATCTACTAAACAATATATTAGAAGTAAGAAGATTTGAAAAGAACTTCATCTTATATAATGATAAGAAAAGCTTAGATGAATCCAAGTTATATCTTGATAAAGCTCATAAAATTCTACAACAGCTTGCTCCTAATATCATTAAGATAACAAATAAGAACGTCTACAATGAATTTAGTGCAACCCTAGCAAAATATACCGAAGTAATAGAAAAGAACGTCAATATGACAAATAATGTCATGACTGACAAAGATATAACCATGATGCGGACCAACGGCAAGAAGCTTGTTGATTTTGCTTTGCAGTTTATCCATGTCAAACGCCAGCGCATCCACCAGGCTCTCTTTCGCTCACTATTTATCCCCATCTTTTTTCTCGCCATTTTCCTGGCGGCAATCTTGTTGACCTTCCGCATAGTTGCCACTGATATTTTAAAGCCGCTGGAGCTGATCCAGGAAACAACCAAGGAGATAGCGCACGGCAACTTTGTGCCAGTAAACTACAATGCCAAGCGCCAGGACGAAATTGCCAATCTCACCTCCGCTATCAACAAGATGGCGGAGGAGCTGGACAGCAGACAGGAAGAACTGGTGCAGTCTCGAAAGATTGCCGCCATTGGCACCTTCACTGCTGGCATTGCCCACGAACTGAACAATCCTCTCAACAACATATCTCTGACGGCTGAGGCTCTGATCGAGGATTTTACCGACGAGATACCAGGCGAGGCCAAAGAGCTCATCTTTGATGTTCTCTATCAGGCCAGGCGGGCTGCAGAAGTAGTGGGCAATCTACTGGACTTCTCCAGAGTGGAAAGCCCCACCCTGGAGGAGCTGGCAATCGATGACGTCATTGAACGCACCATAAAGCTCATCAAGAATCAGCTCATGCTATCGCACGTGAGTCTACAGGTTAAGATGTCATCTGAGAAGCTCTGTATCAGGGGGACCCTGCGCAGCCTGCAGCAGGTCTTCCTCAATCTGATGCTCAATGCCATACACGCCATGCCCAATGGCGGCACTCTTATCATCGAGGCCAGTACCTACCAGGACAAATATGTGCGGGTAGACGTGAAAGATACGGGCACTGGCATAAAGAGTGAGAATTTGCAAAAGATATTTGATCCTTTCTTCACCACCAAGGGCGTGGGTCGGGGCACCGGCCTGGGCCTTTCGGTGTCGTATGCCATCGTCCAGAAAATTGGCGGCTATATCGAAGTGGCAAGTGAGGTAGGAAAGGGATCCACCTTTTCAGTCTATCTGCCGATCTGCAAAGACAAGGCGGAGGTTGTGGATGAAAAAACGGCTAGCCGTAGTGGATGATGAACTCATAGTATGCCGCCGGCTGTCCAGGGCCCTGAGTAAAGAAGGCTATGAGGTGGAAACCTTCCAGGCGGCCGAGCCCTTTCTCGAGCGAATGGCGCGGAAAAGCTTCGAAGTGATCTTTCTTGATCTCAGGCTGCCCGATACTGACGGCATGGCTGTGCTCTCCCAGATAAAGAAAAACTGGCAGAACAGTGAAGTGATAATCATCACCGGCTACGGTTCCATAGATTCTGCCATCGAGGCCATCAAAAAAGGGGCCTACCACTACGTAGCAAAACCACTCAAGTTGAATGAAGTTCGGTTGCTGGCTGCCGGGGCTGTGGAGAAGGTGCGGCTCAAAGAGGAAGTGGCAAGACTGCAGAGAAGTCTGGATGAAGAACGGCGATCCTTCAGTGGGCTGGTAGGCAACAGCAAGGTAATGCAGGAAATATTCAACCTGATCAAGAAAGTTGCCGTGGTGGATTGCAATGTTCTTCTGCAGGGCGAGACTGGCACCGGCAAAGAACTGGTGGCCAGGGCTATTCATAACCTCAGTCCGCGAAGCTCCCATCCGTTCGTATCTTTTAACTGCGGCAGTTTTACTGAAGAGTTGATTGCCAATGAACTTTTCGGCCATGAAAAAGGGGCCTTCACCGGCGCAGTGGCAACGAAGATAGGACTTCTGGAGACCTCGCACAGGGGCACAGTGTTTCTTGATGAAATAGGAGAAATGTCCTTTGCCATGCAGGTGAAACTGCTGCGGGTTATCCAGGAGAAAAAGATCCTCAGGGTTGGGGGGACCAGACCGATCGATCTCGATATACGCGTTATTGCAGCCAGCAACAAGGATCTGAAAGAGCTGGTGGAGCAGGGTGAGTTCAGGGAAGATCTCTACTACCGGTTGAATGTTGTCAGCATAGTTCTGCCCAGGCTCGAAGAAAGGAAGGAAGATATTCCCTTGCTGATTGCTCATTTTATCAACAAATACAGCGAGGGTTTGCGCAAACAGATCCGTCATGTCAGTCCTGAGGCCATGGAGATCTTATTGAGCTACGGTTATCCGGGGAACGTGCGCGAACTGGAGAACATTATCGAGCGGGCAGTTGCCTTAGCAGAAGGCGATGTGGTAAGAGTTGAGGACCTGCCGCCTGATTTGCAAAAGTTGGAATTTCTGTCTCTGAAAGGTGAAGACCTGCTGCCTCTGGCAGAGATAGAAAAAAGGCACATAGCCAAAGTGCTGGAACGGACCGGCTGGAACAGAAGTCTCACCTGTGAAATCCTGAATCTGCCGCGGACCACTCTATGGAGAAAAATGAAGAAATATGGTCTGGCTGAAGAATAGTGGCGAAGCCGTTTCATGTTTCGTAATGAAACACATTTGTTTTTGCATTGTTTTGATAGACTGTCTGCTGTTTTCTCGCCTCCTGGATGTTTTCTCTGTTTCAGAATGAAAAACCTCAGAGAACTCTTCCTCCTGCCTATTTAGAGTAACTTATTGAAATTAAAAGAAATCATATCATGGCACCCTTTTTGTTAGAGCGGTCAAGGGAAGGGTGGGGTCATGAAGCGAATTATGGTGGTTCTGGAAAGCAGTGAGACCAATCTCTGGTCAGCCGTGCACGCCATAAACCTGGCCAAGCGGGTGGGTGGCAAGGTGTACATTCTTAGGGTGTTGCCCGCGAAAAAGATCGGAGCCAGCATGCCAGTGCCGGAAACAGTAGAGGCTGAGCGGCAGGAGAAGCTGGAAGGCCTCATTGAGCAGGGGCGTTCTCAGGGCATTGTAGTAGATTATCAGATCTCACATGGAAATTATGAGGATGAGGTGGTGAGATTTATCAGGGAAACAAAGGTTGACATCCTTGTCCTTACCGCACCTCATCTTCTGCGAAGTGGCAGGCGAGACAGAGCGCTTTCTATCGAGAATATCAGACACCGGGTGAATTGTCGCATCGAGCTCGTATCGGAAAAACCAGATGAACCATCGAGGAGATGACTATGTTCTGGCACCTCTATCTCCCTATTGCAGGGAACAGCGTCAATGTCATTCTGATTTTTGTGATGGGTGGTTTTGTTGGGTTGCTGTCGGGAATTTTTGGAGTGGGCGGCGGTTTCCTGATGACACCGTTGCTCATCATGGCCGGCATCCCGCCCACAGTGGCCGCCGCCTCTGATTCCAACCAGATAGTTGGAGCTTCCACCTCCGGTACCCTGGCGCACTACCGTCTGGGCAACGTGGATTTCAAAATGGGCATTCTTCTGCTCATCGGTGGGGTGACCGGAGGCACCGTGGGGGTGCAGATCATAAAGGTCCTGCGGCAGCTGGGCAATGCAGACTTTCTCATCACCATTACCTACGTGTTGATGCTCGGCTTTGTGGGCTCATACATGTTTTTCGAGAGCCTGCAGGCCATGCGAAAGAAAAAGGCCCCTGTCAAAGAGACAGCAGCAAAAGAGTCAAAGTATGCCAGACTGGTGGGCCGACTGCCGTGGCAGACGGATTTTGAGAGGTCCGGCGTCAGACTTTCCATTCTTATGCCTCTTGGTCTGGGAGTTATGGTGGGCATACTGGCGGCCATCATGGGGGTTGGCGGCGGTTTCATCATGGTGCCGGTGATGGTTTACCTGTTGAGGATGCCCATGCACGTGGTGGTGGGAACCAGCCTCTTCCAGATTCTCTTCACCTGCATCGATGTCACCATCATGCAGGCCTATGCCAATCATACTGTTGATTTTGTCCTGGCGCTCATCCTGCTCCTGGGTTCCACTCTGGGGGCCCAGTTCGGAGCCAGGATAAGCAAGAAGCTTGGCGGTGAGCAGCTCAAGATCCTCCTCGCCACTCTGGTGCTGCTGGTGATGGTGAAGATGCTCTTGAGCCTTCTCATGACACCAAATATCATGGTAGCATACAAAGGAGGTCATTGAGGTGCTGAAAAGGATCGTTATCTGTCAGTCTATTGCTCTCTTGTTCTTGTTGGGCAAGGCTCCTGCATCACGTGCCAACAGCATAACTGCCCACCTGAATCCTGAGCGAATCGAGATTGGTGCTTTCTTCAACGGCAGCAAAGTGTTTGTTTCCGGCGTGGTGCCGGCAGACAGCGAGGTGGCGGTGAGACTGGCCGGGATGCGCCAGGAAGTTGCCCTGAAGAAGAAGGGCAAGGCCCTCGGCCTGTTGTGGATGAATCTGGGTAGCGTCACAGTGCGAAATGCACCGAGCTTGTATCTCCTCTGCCTGTCTGAAAAATTGCAAGAGCTAGCCCGCGAAAATCCAGAGCAATGGCAGGCACTGAACATAGGCTTCACTTCTCTGAAAAGAGAAATGAGTGTTGACTCCGATGTGGATGCAGATGATGCTGACTCTATCCTGGAGGAGTTCATTCGTCTCAAGAAAAGCGAAGGACTCTATGCCGTAGGGAGGAGCAGCATAAGTTATGGGGAGCTGAACAACGACGGCAAACCTTACAAAGCGATTGTTGAGATTCCGCCGCGGCTCACCCCGGGCAAGTATCTGTTGGAGGTAATCGCTGTGGCCAACGGCAGAGTGCTGGCTACAGAAAAAAACTGGCTGGAGGTTGAGGAGGTGGGATTCCCTGCCTTTCTTACCGTGCTTGCCTTCAACCATGGAGCCCTGTATGGACTCCTGGCCACTATTGTGGCAATTGCCGCCGGTTTGCTCATGGGGGTCATATTCAAAGGTGAGAAGGGTGCACACTGAGCATTATGGGCGTTCTTGAAAGGCTCAAAAAGACGATTTTCCCTGGAAGACAGCGTTCTGGAGAAGTGACTTTTCTCGAGCTGTTCAAGACCTTTCAGAACATCCTGGAAAAAAATAACAAGATACTGGAAGTAATTGCTGGCATGGGCGACAAGCTCGGCGGAGAATATGTCTTCGACAAACAGTATATTATCTCGAGCTGCCGTGAGGTGGGGGAGCTTGTTCGGGATCTCATATATGACTTGAACATCATAGCCCAAAAAAAATATCTCGATCTCTACGATGCTTTCGAACGCATCCACCACGACATTGAAGAGGAGCTTGCCGGCAGACCGGTTATCAGTGAAGGCTCCTATGTCATACCCCTCGAGGAGATTCCTCGAGATTCGAGCGACATGGTGGGCGGCAAGATGGCCAATTTAGGGGAAATAGTAAATATCCTGGGGTTGGCATCATCGCCAGGCTTTGTTATTACCACTGCTGCCTTCAAGGCCTTCATGGAATACAATAACATTTGGGACAGGATCAGAGAACAGCCCCTGGATGAGAAAAGTGCCGAGGAGATCTATCGACTCATCTGCGACGGTTCTGTTCCAGGGGAAATCCAGAATGACCTGCAGAGCTGTGTTGACAGACTGGCAGACAAAGTAGGCAGGTACAACCTGTTTTTCGCTGTAAGGAGCAGTGCCCGGGGTGAAGACTCTCTGCACAGCTTTGCCGGTCAGTTCAAGAGCTATCTCAACGAACCCGTTCAGAACCTGACGCAATGCTACAAGGAGGTAGTCGCCAGCGGTTATTCCCCGTCTGCATTGGCCTACAGAAGGGAAAAGGAGATAGGCGAGGACGAAGTGGCTATGGCAGTGGGTTGCCAGCTAATGGTCCAGGCCGAGGCGAGTGGTGTTCTCTATACCATGGATCCAACTGCACCTGCCCGTGAGATTGCAGTGATTGAGGCCATATGGGGCCTGGGCGCCCCCCTGGTCTCGGGCGAGGCTGCTGGAGATCACTACCTGGTGAGCCGCATCCCACCGCACGAAGTGGAGGCATTCAATGTGCGGTTGAAGACGTCCATGCTGATACCAAAAGAGGGCGGCGGCACAGAAACAGTACCAGTGCCAGAGGAGTTGCGGACCTGTCCCTGTATCGCTGCTGAGCACATACGCCGACTGGTTGAACTGGCACTGGTAATCGAGAGGTATTTCAAGAAACCCCAGGACATAGAATGGGCTCTGGATCGCGACGGCCAGTTTGTCATCTTGCAAAGCAGGCCCCTCAATATCCAGGCACAGGTGGCCAGTCTGGTCTGCGACCTCAGCACCGTGGGAGAAGGACACCGAATAATATTTAGAGACAAGGGCAGCATTGCTCAAAGAGGAATAGGCGCCGGCACTGTGTGGTTCATTCGCAGCGATGAGGATATGGAAAATTTCCCGGCAGGAGCCATACTTGTAAGCAAGCGCACCTCACCGCGCTTGGCCAGGGTGGTGCCGAAGGCCAGTGGCATTCTCACAGATGTGGGCTCACCCACCGGTCACATGGCCACCATTGCCAGGGAGTTCCGGGTGCCAACTATTGTAAACACCGGCGTAGCCACCAGCCTTCTGGAGCCTGGTCAGGAGATCACTGTGGACGCGGAACAGAACGTGGTATATGAGGGAAGGGTGAAAGAGCTCTGCTATTATGAGTTCACCGAAGAACCCTTTGAAGAAAGCGACGAATACCGCCTGCTCTTGCGGGTGCTCAAGAAGATAGCGCCCCTCAATCTGGTAAATCCTCATGAGAGAAACTTTGCCCCTGAAGGCTGCAAGACATATCATGACATTACCCGATTCGTTCACGAGAAGGCGGTGGCACATCTGATTCACCGGGAGTACCATGGCAAGGAACCGGACGCTCCAGCCAGGAGACTCAAGCTGAACATCCCTATCGGCCTGTTGCTTATTGATATTGGCGGCGGCATAGATGCTGCGGCAGGCTCGGGAGACCTGCAGCCTGAGCAGGTGACCTCGGTGCCCCTGCGGGCAATACTGGAAGGCATGACGCATCCCGGCATGTGGAGCACCGAGCCCATGTCCGTAGATCTGGGGTCATTCATGTCCAGTCTTACCCGGACCTTCTCCTCGCAGCTGGCGACTCCCAAGTATCTGGGGCAGAACCTGGCAGTGGTGTCGCAGCAGTATATGAACCTCAGCCTGAGGCTGGGGTATCATTTCAATATGGTAGATGCCTACATCAGCGAGAATATCAACGACAACTATGCCTACTTCCGTTTTCTCGGGGGAGTGACGGAGTTGCTGCGCCGGGAGAGGCGGGTTAGACTGCTGGCCGAGATCCTGGAACAAAATGATTTTCGGGTGGATGTTACCGGAGATCTGGTGGTGGGCAGAATAAAGAAGTTGGACGTCTCTGGCATGATTGAAAAGATGAAGGTTTTGGGACACTTGGTTGCTTTTACCAGGCAGCTGGACGTACAAATGATTGACGATGACAAGGTAAATGGTGCCATTGCCATGTTCAACAAATTGGCGGCGGGTAATTTACTGCCGGAAAGCAAAGGAAGGTCAAATGGGCAACGATAAAAAGAGACAGATACTCATTCTGGACGATGAACCCATAGTTTCCAAACGGCTCAAGCCGGCCCTGGAAAAAGCCGGCTACGAGGTTGAAGCGTTTACGCAAAGCACCAAGGCCATGAAGCGCGTGCAGGAAAAGGAATTCGATATTGTCATAACCGATCTCAAGATGGAAGGCATAGACGGCATGGAATTCCTTACAGAGGTGAAGAAGCGCTCTGATAAGGCCGAAGTAATAGTAATTACCGGTTTCGCCACCATGGAAACGGCGAAGGAGTCTTTCCAGAAAGGAGTGTTCGATTTTGTGGCCAAGCCTTTCAAGAGGGCGGAACTGTTGGAGATTGTGAGAAAAGCAGAAGAGAAGGTCCGCCTGAAGGAAGCACAGATGAAGGAGTGAAACCATGATTAAAGCACTTGTTCCCGTGGCCGCAGATCTGGCATCCAGCATAGCTCTTCGCTGTGCCTGTCAATTGGCGAGCCAGGTGAACTTAGAGATTCAGACGATTCACATCAAGGAAGCCACAACAGAGGGTTCTTCTTCAGTAGGCACAGGATGGGTCAGATTGACCTGGGAGAGGACCATGCTGAGCCAGGCAGAAGATGACCTGGCGCAGCTTATGCGGGCCGAGCGAACGCACTGTCCCACCCTTGGAGAGCCAAAGATTGTCCTTGGCGACAGAGACGACGAGATACTGCGAGAGCTGCAGCACGGCTCCTATGATCTCTTCCTGGAAGGAACCATCTCCACCTTTAGCTCGGCCTATCTGACCAAGCGGCTGCAATCGTCGCTGTATCAGAGAATGCCCTGTCCGTTCATCATGGTAAAGAACTTGATGCCACTCGAAAGGGTGGCAATCTTGCTGAGCAACAATGTGGATATCCCCCGGTTGGTCCAGGTATTCAGCCGGACAATGGCAGCTGCTCGCCTGGCTCTGGATGTACTGTATCTGAAGTTTGACGGGGCCGAGGGCGGCGGGGACGCCGAAGCAGCGCGCGGCGATCTGCAGTCTGCCAAGGAACTCCTGGAGAAGCAGGAATTGGCGCCTGAGAAAGTGGAGGTGAAAAGCGGCGAACCTGAGGCACTGGCCGGGCAGCTGGAAAATTATGGACTTTTGGCAACCCTGTTGCCCAGGGGATTCAAGACCAAGACGCCCTTCTACAAGTTTCTGGTAGCTACCCCGGTGCCGATTTTCCTTTCCTGGCAGTGACGGTTTCCGGCAAGGAGGTTGCGATGAGAATACTCTGTGCGGTAGACGAGAACCCCTACAGTGAGCAGGCAGTCAGAGAAACGGCCAGGTTGGCAATGAATACCTGGGCAAATGTGACCATTCTGGGAGTGCATCCAGACAGTCATATAGTGGCAAAGACCGGGGAGCATGATGCAGGCATATTCCAGACGCTGCGCCGCTTCCGGGAAGTTTTCTTGAGCTACTTTCAGGAGCCGGGTTCGCCGTACAATACCGAGCGTTGTGGCTACAGATTCGTACCCATGTCGAACACCGTGCTGGAAGATCTCTACGTCTGCGAGAGCAGCAGGAAAGAATTGAAAGTGCGTTTGAGAGCCGGCAATATGGTGCGGGCAATCCTTGCGGAAGCAGCGGATGGCGCAAGTGACCTGGTGGTGATCGGCTGCGACCACAAACATGGCTGCGGCTGGGCCACTGACAGCTCTCTTCCCAGAAAAGTGGTAAATGGAGCCCCCTGTTCAGCACTGGTGGTAAGCAGCGAGCAAGAGATAACTGAAGTGATCTGTTGTCTGGACCAGGAGAGCGTCAGCCAGGCCAGCCTGGAGATGATCAATCAGATGGTAACGACCTACCAGGCAAGGCTCAAAATTGTTGGTTTGAGCAAGGGAATGGCGCTGCAGGCCGAGGTGGACAAAAGCATGCACTTCATCCTGGAGTACTATGTTGCCCGGGATCTCAAACCACTGATAAGCATGGTTGACCCCACACAGCTCGAGAGTTTTATAGCCCAGGAAAACCAGCAGGCATTGATGGCCCTGGTTATGGGGCAGAGATCCACGCTCGCCAAGATTTTCTCCCGCAAGAAAGTGGATAAGCTGGTGCAGGCAAATCGGAGTTCAGTGCTGATCTTGCGGTGAGATGTTATCAGTTATCGGTTATTGGTTATCAGGAGGTGTTTTGGCAATATGGCGGTAGGCGCAGGCTTTAGCCTGCGTTGCCCATTCCCACCCAGATCTGTCCTCATCAATCGACTACCGGTAGATATTATGAAGGGTCACGTGGGGAGAGGCTCTTTAGCCGCGCCATGATTGACCAGACCATTACTGCTCTGGAGCGTGGCTGGAAGTCCATTCTTAATAAGAATCATCGGGAGATAGTCTATTTTACTGGATGGCGGCTAGCCTGTCCCCTGACCGGGGAGAGCTGCTGCAACTGCGTGGTTCCTGATAGCCGATAACTGCCAACCACAGCTAGAAAAACAGCCACGCTATTTGGTTTGACGCGTATATGGCAGTTTTGTTATCATGACAACATGATGTTAGAAACATACCATCATGGAGGAAACCATGATTCGCACGCAGATTCAGATCGAAGAAGAACAAATGCAGTGGTTGAGAACCAGGGCCTCACAAAAAAAGATTTCCATATCACAATTAATCAGAGAAAGCATCGCCTTTTTTCGCGAACACGAGGAGCGCATCACTTCAACCAAGAAGGAGAGGGCCCTGGCCGCCCTGGGACTGTTTGATTCTGGACTCAGGGATGTATCGGAAAGACATGATGATTATTTAGCAGATCTACTCATGTCGGAGAACAAGAATGATTGATGACAGGCTTTTGGTGGATACTTCCGCGTTCTATGCGTTAATGGACAGATCAGATCATCATCATGAAACCGCTGTGAGGTTGTGGACTTCTCTCCTTGTGGAGAATTACTTGCTCCTGACAACCAATTACGTGGTAGTGGAGACTCTGGCACTCTTACAAGGCCGGTTGGGCTTTGAAGCAGCCCGGCTTTGGCAACGAGATATTCTGGATGT
This sequence comes from Deltaproteobacteria bacterium, assembly GCA_019309045.1. Lineage (NCBI taxonomy): Bacteria > Pseudomonadati > Myxococcota > Myxococcia > Deltaproteobacteria bacterium. Next base: position 22,796 of record JAFDGZ010000033.1, read on the forward strand.
GGTGGTGGTAGTGTGGACTGATGAGTCTGTACACAGCCGAGCATTAGAACTCTGGCTCAGCCTCGGCAGACGCAAAGTAAGTCTGGTGGATTGTGTGAGCTTTGTGACTCTACGGTTGCAGAAGATAGAAAAAGTTTTCGCTTTCGACAAACATTTCTCGGAACAAGGGTTCGAGGTTCTCTGACCTGGATTTAGCGTTGTTGATCGTCCGCCGTGGCAAAAGAAGGCATGTAAGCAGCCGAAGAATATCCTGAAGACCAGCAAACTTTCGTTCTTCAGAGCACTCGGGAGGAGGTTCATGACCGAGGATTGGGAATGCGAACAAGAGGGAGTGATCATCAACGAGGTGCAGCTGTTGCTGGCTGAAAAGAGAACCTCTCTCGCTACCATGCGTACAGGAATTGCGGTGATAGCCCTGCCTCTTTCTGTAATGAGTGTGCTTATTGCAACATCGAGATATTATGATGTCTCAGCAGTAATTGATCTACTCATACCTCTGATGGTTCTCTGTACCGGCCTGGTCATTCTTGGTACATATCTAATTATCCGCTCTGTCATTCGACTGCGCCGCTATGACAAACTCATTCTCATGCTCAAGCGTAAACACAGCCATGTGGCTGAGTTTATTGATTGAGATCCTGGCGGTTCTGGTCTATCATCACTAGTCATATGAAAATTTTGACAGAATGGCGCAGCCCAGGAAAGTGGAAGCTTTTCCGCCTGGACGATCGACTTCTGCTCATCCTCATCGGCATAGTGGTGGGGGCATGCAGTGGCGTGGCTTCGGTTGCCCTGAACCGCTCGCTGGCAGCCATGGTTGAATGGCTGGCGGCGTTTCGCCAGATCTGGTGGGCGTTTGTGCTGCCGGGAATAGGGGCTTCCCTCTCTTCGCTTTTTCTCGAGAAAATCACCAGGGAAGGGGAAGGGCACGGTGTGCCCGAGGTGATCTACAGCGTGAACCGGCACCGTGGTCTGATCCGTTTTCGTTCCAGCTTTTCCAGGTTGATATCCGCCTGTCTGACCATTGGCAGCGGCGGCTCCGCTGGCCCGGAGGCGCCGGTGGTAATAAGCGGCGCGGCCATTGGCTCCAACATTGCCAATTTTTTTTCTCTGAACGACCGTCAGCGTATTGCTCTGGTGGGCTGCGGTGCAGCCGGCGCCATATCCGCCATCTTCAACGCGCCGATTGCCGGCATGGTCTTTGGTATGGAGGTCATCCTCGGAGAGTGGTCCGCTGCCAATATCATTCCCATTGGCATTGCTTCCGTGGCCGGAACCCAGATGAGTCGATTGCTGGAAGGAAATCAGATTCCCTTTGCGCATCGTCTTTTTCACCTGGGTTCGCTGGACATTGCCACCTCCGTTGGTCTGGCTGTTGTCACGGGTCTTGCCTCTGTGCTGGTGGGCAAGATGATCAGAAATGTTCATGCGGTCTCGAGCAGGGTTTCACTGCCGCCATGGGTTCGAGCGGGAATTGGCGGCTGTGCGGTGGGTGTCATCGGTCTTTTTTTGCCTACAGTGCTCGGCGAGGGCTACCCGTCTGTAAGGCTGGCCATTGAAGGAGTCTTCCAGTCCGGTCTCCTGATTGTTGCCGTGGTGACTCTGGCAAAAATTGTCGCCACCGCTCTTACCCTGGGCTCAGGGGGATCCGGGGGCATTTTTGCACCGTGTCTGGTAATTGGCAGCTTTGCAGGTCTTACCTATCACCGGGCGCTGCTCTTGCTCTGGCCGTCTGTACCGTGGGCGAACGAGGGCTACTTTGCGCTGCTTGGCATGGCAGGCCTCATGAGTGGAGTGCTGCAGGCGCCGCTTACAGGGTTTTTTCTCATAGTGGAGATTACCGGCGGCTACGAAGTGGTGCTGCCTCTTATTATAGTGGCGACCATCTCCACCACAATTTGCGGTTATCTGGAGCCTGTTTCCTTCTATTTGAAAGAGCTGGTGGAAAAGGGACAGCTGCTGAGACCGGGCACGGACAGTTGTGTGCTGGCTGAGTTGGACATAGAAGAAGTCTTTGAAGATCGCTTCCTGACAATTGAAAAAAACATGTCTCTGCAGGATTTTATCGATGCTGCGGCGCAACAGCCGAGGCGCCACTATCCGGTGGTGGATGACAAGACCGGCGAGTTTCTGGGTGTGGTGGAACTGGAACGCCTGCTGCCCTACCTGAGAAATCCTGAGATCAACAGAAATGTATCGGTGGCGGAGATTATGAACAGCGAAATCGATAGAGCGAGCCCGGATGAAGAGTTGAAGGAGATTCTCCGCCGGATGGATGAAAAGGGCATGGACTCCATGCCGCTGGTGCACAGAGGCAAGTTTGTCGGCATGGTCTCCAAGGCGCGCTTGCTGGACATGTATCGCCAGGAGCTCAAACGGCAGACCCAGGGCAAAGATGTGTAGCCAGGATATCTCGGGAATCGTGCTGCTAGTCTCGGGCTGGAAAGTTTTTCTTCTCTCTCCCTGTCATAGCTGCGCCTACTCCTGCCGTCCTTTTTCGTGAACATGCCTGTGGGCGAATTCCCAACGCTTGTCAAGATAATAAAGAATCGGCACCGTCATCCTGGAAAGGAACAGGGACGCAACCTCGCCGGCCATCAAAGAAATGGCCAGACCTTGAAAGATAGGGTCGAGTAAAATTACCGAGGCGCCCACAACAACTGCGGCAGCAGTGAGCATCATCGGCCGGAAGCGAACCGCACCTGCATCGATTACTGCCTCGTCAAGGGACATGCCCTGGGCCACTCGCAATTCAATAAAATCCACCAGAATAATGGAGTTGCGCACCACAATGCCAGCGCCGGCGATGAAGCCAATCATGGAGGTGGCAGTAAAAAAAGCTCCCATCAGGCCGTGGGCCGGCAGTATGCCAATCAGCGAAAAGGGGATGGCGATCATAATCGTCAGTGGGGTGGTGAAAGAATGGAACCAGCCCACGATGAGAAGAAAAATGAGGACCAGCACCGCAGCGAAAGCAAGGCCCAGGTCGCGGAAGACCTCATAGGTAATATGCCATTCACCGTCCCATTTGAGCGCATAGCGGTTGATGCTCTCGGGAATGTGGCTGGTGTACTGGGCCATATTGTAGCCTTCAGGCAATCGCAGGGCGGCAATCTTGTGGCGCATTGCCAGAATGGCGTATACCGGACTCTCCTTTGCTCCGGCCACATCGCCCACCACATAAACTACGGGCATGAGATTCTTGTGATAAATGCTCCGGTCAATCTCTGTACGCTGCACAGAAACCAGGTCAGCGAGCGACACCAGGCCACCTTTTGCCGAAGGTATCTTGATGGCAGTCAACCTTTGCACTCCGGCTCTGGCGGCCAGGGGCAGTCGGACCACTATGAGGACATCTTCCTTTTCCCTGGGCAGATGCAGCAGGCCGACTTTCCTTCCCTGCAAGGCGAGTTGCAGGGTTTGATCGACTTGAGCGGCTGAGATTCCATGCAGGGCGGCCTTTTCCTTGTCTATGAGTAGATTTATTCTGGTTTGCTCCTCCTCCATATACCAGTCAGTGTCGACCACTCCTGGTGTGTCGTCGAAAATCTGCAGCACCTGTCGGGCAATCTGTCGCTGCCGCTGGTAATGCGGTCCGTAGATTTCCGCCACCAGCGTGGAAAGTACCGGCGGCCCCGGCGGCACTTCTACCACTTTGACCCGGGCATGGTGCCGTTCGGCTATGCGCTTCAAGGCTGGCCGCACCCGCTTGGCTATTTCATGGCTCTGCGCTCGACGGTGGCTCTTGCCAGCCAGATTAATCTGGATGTCTGCCATATGAGGACTCCGGCGCAGGTAGTAGTGGCGCACCAGGCCATTGAAATTGAAGGGCGCTGCAGTTCCGGCGTATATTTCGAAATTGCTGATCTCATTGACGGTTTTGAGATAGTCGGCCATCTCCATGGCCACAGCTGTACTTTCTTCCAGGGTGGAGCTCTCCGGCATGTCCAGGATCACCTGGAACTCGCTCTTGTTGTCCAGAGGAAGCATTTTCACCTTCACCCAGCCCAGGGGAACGAGGGCGCAGGAAACTATGAGCAGTACGACCACCCCGATCAGGAAAATCCAGCGCCAGAAAGGGACTTCGATCAGCGGGGTCATGATCTTGCGGTAAAGCCTGGTGCTCCAGTCCTCCCGGTGCTCATGAACTGCAGCAGGGTGGCTGCCCTTGTGTTTGAGCAGCAGGGTAGAGGCCCAGGGGGTGACAATGAAGGCAATCAACAGGGAAAAGACCATGGCTGCAGAGGCGCCGACCGGAATGGGCCGCATGTACGGCCCCATGAGCCCGCCGACCAAGGCCATGGGCAACAGGGCGGCGATTACTGTAAAGGTGGCAAGGATGGTTGGATTGCCCACTTCGTCGACTGCCTCTACCGCAACCTCGGAAAAGTAGCGCCCCTTGTTTTCCGGCAAATGAAAATGCCTGACAATGTTTTCCACCACCACGATGGCATCATCCACCAGGATTGCGATGGAAAAAATGAGGGCGAAGAGAGTGACGCGGTTGAGAGTATAGCCATAGAGGTAAAAGACAGCGAGTGATAGGGAGAGAGTCACTGGTATGGCAATGGCAACTACACCAGACTCGCGCCGTCCCAGACTGAACCAGATGAGCAGGCTAACCGAGAATATGGCAATGAACATGTGCTCAAGGAGTTCATTTGACTTTTCCTGTGCTGTTTCTCCATAATTCCGGGTGACGGTCACTTTGATGTTGTCTGGAATCAATGTGCCTCGACTTTCCTCGATCTTTTTCAGTACTTGCTCGGCCAGGGTAACTGCATTGGTGCCTTTGCGCTTGGCAATGGTGAGTGTCACCGCAGGATAAAGGCCCAGCCTGGTTTGACTGGCATGGGCCTCCTTTCTTGCTGCCGGTCCAAAACCAAGGAAGACATACTGGTCCGGCTCGGCAGCCCCGTCCACCAGGTCGGCAACGTCGCGCAGATACACGGGTCTGTTGTCGTACACTCCGACGACGACCCGGCCCACATCGTCCAGATTGCGCAGAAAGCCGCCGGTGTGAATTTTGATTTCTCCCTTCACAGATGGAAAGCTGCCGAGGTCCGCCTCCTGGTCAGCGGCGGCCAGCATGGCTGCCACCCTGTCGGCGTGCAGATGGAAGGCTGCCAGGCGGGCTGGATCCAACTGCACTTTGACCTGCCGGCGTTGCCCGCCTATGACGCTGGTGAGAGAGACATTGTCCAGCCGCTTCACCACATCTTCAACCTCTACTGCCACCCGCCGCAGGGTATAGTGGTCCACATCCTCACCCCAGAAGGTCAATGTCAGTACTGGAACGTCGTCGATGTAGCGCGGCTTGACCAGAGGCGGCGACACTCCGTGCGGAATACGATCAAAATTGGCCAACAGCTTCGACTGCAGTCTGACAATGGCTTCCTCCTCGTCCTGCCCCACGTAAAAACGGACTATTACCAGGGACGAGGAAGGGCTCGAAGTGGAATAGATGTATTCGACCCCGGGAATTTCCCAGAGCAGCTTCTCCATGGGCTTGGTTGCCCGCTCTTCAACCTCTTTGGCGCTGGCTCCTGGCATGCGGACGAAGACATCGATCATGGGCACGATAATCTGCGGATCCTCCTCCCGCGGGAGCATATAGACGGCAGCCAATCCCAGGAAGATTGAAGCAACAATGATGAGAGGCGTCAGCTTGGAATCGATGAACAGCTGGGCTATTCTACCTGCGGGTCCAGGCTCTTGTTTCATGAGGCTTCCTCCACCCTGGCGCCGTCAACCAGCGAAGGAATCACCTCGACCACGTAACGTTCGCCTTGCTGCAGCCCGCTGAGCACTTCCACAACCTCCGGGTAGACTCTGCCCAGTCGCAGCAAACGAAAGTGGACTACATTGTCGCCATCCACCAGGTAGATGCCAGTGAGCTGACCCTGGCGAATTATGGCTGATCTGGGTACCCGGATCTGCAGCTGCTGGCCCAGAGGAATATTGACCCGGGCAAACATGCCCGATCTGAGAGCTGCCCCGGGTGGCAGGGCAACCTTGATCAAAAAAGAGCGGCTGTCAGGATCTGCTGCAGGTACTATAGTGCTGACCGTACCTGCCAGGCCCGTGAGACTTAAAGCAGGAATGGCTGCTGAGACCATCTGCCCCAGGTGCACCTGCTCGATATATCTTTCGGGCACTACCAGATCCAGATGGTAGCCATGGGTAGTTTCCAGAGTTAGCAGGGTTCGGCCGGGGATGGCGAGATCGCCTTCATCCACGAATTTGCCGGTGATGATGCCGTCATGGGGCGCCTTGATCAGGGTGTAATTCAGCCTCACTCGCGCCGCCGCCACTGCGGCGCGGGCCTGTCTGACTCTTGAGGCGGCAGCAGACGCCATGGCTTCTGCCCGTTCACGGGCGGCCCTGGCTTCCAGGTAGCGGGCTTCCACTTCGTCGAATTCCTGGGCGCTGACTGATTCTTCCTGTTTGAGTGACTGGTAGCGGTGGTAGGTGGCAGCAGCCAGCTGCGCAGTGGACCTGGCCTGGTCGCGGGCTGAGAAGGCCGCCCTGAGTGCCTGTTCTGCCTCACTCAATGTTGCTCTTACCTCTCGCAGCTGGGCTCTGGCCTGCCGTTGATCGAGCCTGATCAGGATCCCGCCGGCCTTGACCTGGTCACCTTCGCGCACCTCGACGGCTTTGACCGTGCCCATTACTTCGGCAGCCAGGCTGCTGGTTATACCGGCCCGCACTGTGCCCACGGCGTTATAGATCACAGGCTGCGACTCCAGCCTCACTGTTGCGATTTGGACGCCGGTTACCAGCGGGTGCTGAACCTCTGCCGTACCCGGCTCGATCTTGTCACTACAACCGCAGCCCAACAGCAGCAGGGCAAAGATGAAATGATATTGAGGTTTCAGTTTCATGTAAGGCACTCCAGCATGATTCCCTAGTGGAAGTTTTCTTGCAGAGTTCCTGCAGCCAGGGCCAGTCTTGCCCTAGCCACGGTGTAGTCATGACGCGCCCGGGAATAATTGCGGCGGGCTTGCTGCAGCGCCACTTCGGCGTCCAGCAAGTTGACGATGGTGTTGAGGCCGTTTTTGTAGCGGTTGCTGACAATGCGCAGGCCTTCTTCCGCCTGGGCTATGGCGCCTCTGGCTACCTGCATACACTGCCAGGAACTCTGCGCCTCCAGGTAGGACCGTCTGGTTTCCACAGCGATGCCGAGTTCCAGTTGCTGGCGTTTGGCCTGCATCTGAGCGAGCCTGGCCCTGGCCTCGGCCACCCTTGCCTGCAGATTGTAGCCGCTGTACAGGTTCAGACTCAGGGTGGCGCCGACGCTGTAGTTGTCTTCGCTGTTGCTGAAGTCTTCGGTATTGATCTGGTAGTTGCCTGTAAAGTGGAGGCTGGGCAGATGGGCTGATTTTGCCTTGGCGACCTCTTTGCTGGCCATCATTTCCTCATATTTCAGTCGAGCCAGATCCGGTCGATGCTCCACGGCTTTCTGCAGCCAATCCTCTAGGGAGTTTTGCAACTGGCGCTCTGCTTGCGGAGATGGTGGCAGGCGGAACACCTGGTGTACTCTTAAGCCCATGGCGGCGCTCAGAGCAGCGCGGGCAATTTCCAGTTCACTCTGCGCCTGCAATCTTTCCTGCTCCACCTGGGCCAGACGAACCTCGGCCCGCAGCAGGTCACTTTTCAACACCAGGCCGCTGGCGTGACGAGAACGGATCAGTTTCAGGTGGGCTCGAGCTGTTTTCAAGGCCTGCTCTACAACTCTGACATTCTCTTGGGCCAGCTGGACGCCGGCGTAGGAAAATACGGTTTCAGCAATAACCTGCTGCCTGGTTCGCGTTGCTGCCATAATAGCTGCCTGCTGATTAAGCTTGGCCTGGCTGAGACCAATCCAGGACTGGCCGCTATCAAATACCGGCAGGGTAACAGTGAAGTTGGTGGCGAAATTGTTTATGGCGTTTGGATTGTTGAGTCTGTCAACCTCGAAGTCTTTCTGCTCGAATACTCCCTGATTGAGTTTAGAGCTGAAAACACCAACGGGACTGTCCGTTCTGGTAAAATTTTCGCTGACCTCGAGTTGGGGCAGCAAACCAGAGCGAGCCTCTTTTACGCGGGCCCCGGAGGCATCAAGCAGAGATTGGGCAGCAGTGATCTTCGGGTTATACCGCAGGGCCATCTGGATAGCTTCCTGCAGGGTCAGTAAAGAATAACTGGTGCTGGAGCCTGCGGTTTGCCCTGTCCATCCCGGCTGAGAGCTGCTGAACTGCAGGCAGACAAAGATGCTGAACCAGAACCATGTCTTCGAGAGATACCGTATCATAACAATGCTTCCCACAACATAGAGGGTAGTGGAACGATATTCATCGCCTGCAAAGGACTGGAAGCGGCGACAATAATCAAAGACCTTTTCTGGAAATATCCGGGCTCGTGACTTACCTTGTTGACAGCATTATATGAATATGGTTTCTAGAGGTCTAGAGATTTTGCAGGTTAGCGGCTGTCCGGTTATCAGTTATCAGTTATCGGTTATTGGGAAAGAGGCGGTGGGTGCGGCACCCTGCCGCGATCGGGGCTGGCCATGGCTACGGTTACGATGCCCGTTACGGTAGAGGGTCACGGTAACGGTGAATGACATGCATTTACCTTGCGCCCTCCGCCGTTACTTGAGACTGGCAACGCAGTCTAAAGTCTGCGCCTACCGACATGTTGCCGAGATGTTGTACGTTCCACGTATGTTTTGAATTTTTTTGACTTTTGACTTTTGACTTTTCACTTTTTACCAATGGGAGACAACGATGTACGCTAGACTGCTGCACGTTTTTAGAAATACGCCGCTCGGCAGGGAAACTCTGTTGCAGTCTGTTTATTTTTGCAGGGTGGTGGGTGTCCAGCTGGTCATCTATGTTCCTGAGTTTACCAAGTTTTTAATGTATTTTGGAAATGAGGTGGTACAGGTTGACCTGGACAATTCCTATCTCAAATGGCCTCAAACCGCTGTGGAACATGCTGGCGCCATAGCCGAGCAGGGAGGCGTTGCCCCCGAGTTTTTCAAGCCCAAGGAGTTCACCGCCTCAACATTGCCCGATGTGCCGACCAATTTCGATTTTATGTCGTGCCCCCGCAGCATGAGTGACCTGTCGTCCAGGGTGGGCCTGGGTCACATTGGGCCCAGGGTAAGGCATATCGTCAGGGCGGCACATTTTCCGGTACTCATTCCGAGTGCAGTCTACAAAGAGTGGCACAGCATAGCAGTGTTTTTCGGCGGTTCGGCCAATGCTGCCCGCGCCCTCAAACTGGGGTTGCGCATCCATGAAGCGACTGGATTGCCCATAGACATATTTACCCAGATGGAAAAGGACTTTCAACATACCTACGAACAGGTTATTGACGATGAAAATATCAAAGAGGATCTGGAAAATAACATTCGAGAGTGGTACAGATTTGAGACAGGGAGCTTTGAGGAGAACCTTTATGAGGTCCCTCACGATGCGCTTGTGATCCTGGGGGCCTATGGGCATGGAGTGGTCAGGGAGATTCTATTTGGCAGCAAGATGGAACTCATTCAGTCCACCATTGCCAACAGCTTGCTGATTGTCGGCCCGAAATACAAGGCTGTGGGTTGGCGCTGGCGGCGGTGACAGGAGCTGTCAGAGATGAAGAAATACTGTGGCAGCAGGACAGAAGGAGGGTTGGTCATGGAAGACGGTGTTTCTGGGCACACTCAGATGGTTGTCCGCTGGGGCGTCAAGTTTTTCCTAATTGGCACGATCTTCATGTTTCTTGCAATCGCCATCTCCAGTGGTTGCGCCCAACAAACCTCGGAGTCCACGAAGGAGGCTGAGCCGCAAAAAGCAGTTGAGACAGTTTCACCACCGGCTCCGGCAAGCGCGGCAAAATCTATTGATTTCGCCAGAGCCATCGAGTGGGTGGCGGAGCGGACAATTCCCGCAGTAGTCCATATCGAGGTTACCGAACGTCAGGAGGTGATAAATCCCTTGCTGCCCTTTCAGGAGGATCCCTTCTTTCGCTACTTTTTTGGCTTTCCTGAGATGCCCCGCAAGTTCAAACGTGAGTTGAAGGGATTGGGCACAGGGATGATCATGGATGCCGAAGGGCATATCCTCACCAACAACCACGTGGCGGGCGGCGCCACCAAGATCGAGGTGCTTCTCGCCAACGGCAAACGATATCCGGCAAAACTGGTGGGTGCTGATCCCAAAACA